>NZ_CAPG01000078.1:0-91966 GCF_000321185.1 Bacillus sp. AP8 | reverse complement strand
TCTTCTAAATACTCTTTTACAATTTTCAATTTAAATTCATCACTATATTTTGCCATACAAAAACACCCCAAAAGTTAGTTTTTTCACTCTAACTTTTGGGGTGTAGCACCAAGCTGTCTCTTTTTTATTAAGCCGTACCAACAATGTTTACGAACTGAGCCAATTAAAAAGAACAATCTCTTTCTAATTGGCTGTTACTATTATCATTAAAGAAGGTGCGAGACTACTGCAGGAGAAGTGGGACTGGTAAGCATCAAGGGATTATGTGCATAGTGCTCAATCGCCTGCCACATGGAAAGCGAACATCTTGGAGAGAGTTAACCTATACTCATACTTGTTCATAGGCAACAAAGTTATAGAAACATCCTTTTCATTACATGATAGAAATCATTATCTTTTTTCGATAGCAATAATGAAAGGAGGTGAGTTTACTTGATTAATGAAGCCATAATGTAAGACATGCGCTTTATCTTGCGGAATGTTCGTAACATATTGCATTAATTGATCTTTCTCGATGGCACCCTCTGGATGGCCATGATAAACAACAAGGATAATGATACCTTCTGTGGCCATTATTTCAAGCAATTGTTCTATGGCTTCAATGGTAGAATCGGCAACTGTACAGATGGATTTATCTCCACCAGGTAAGTAGCCTAAATTAAATATTGCCCCTGTTACTTTACCGTATGCATTCTCTGGTAGCGAATTTTTTATTTCACTATGGCTTTTTAATAGTAAAGTTGCCATGTTTTCACATTGGTTTTCTTTTAATTTTTTAGCTGTCTCAGTCAGTGCTTGCTCTTGAATATCAAATGAGAATACCTGGCCAGTTGCCCCAACAAGTTTTGTTAAGAACAACGTGTCATGACCATTACCTGCTGTGGCATCTACGGCATAATCACCAGGTGAAACAGCTTTTTCTAAAAGGAGACGAGCATAAGGTAAAATACGATCAAGCTTCACTTGTTACCCCTCCAACAGCTTTGTAAAATTTTCCTTGCCAACTATTGCGACGTTTTAGTTCAGCATCAATCGCATTTAATACTTCCCATTTGTTTACGCTCCACATTGGTCCAATCATTAAATCAATCGGCCCGTCACCTGTTATACGGTGAACGATCATTTCAGGAGGAATTATTTCGAGCTGATCAACAACTAAATTAATGTAATCATCAAATGATAAAAATTGAAGCAAGCCTTTTTCATATTGCTTTACCATTGGTGTTCCTTTTAATAGATGGAGCAAATGAATTTTAATTCCTTGTACGTCTAACTTTGCAACTTCTTTAGCTGTTTCAAGCATCATTTCTGGTGTTTCAAGGGGAAGCCCATTAATAATATGTGTGCAAATTCGAATGTTGTGTTTGCGAAGCTTTTCTACCCCTTTGACATACGTTTCGTAATCATGCGCTCGATTAATGATATTAGCCGTTTTTTCATGAACTGTTTGAAGACCGAGTTCAACCCATAGATATGTTCTTTCATTAAGTTCAGCCAAGTATTCTACAACATCATCAGGTAAACAGTCAGGGCGTGTAGCAATTGATAGACCAATGACACCTTCTTGACTTAATGCTGTTTCGAATTTTTCTCTTAATACCTCAACGGGTGCATGTGTATTGGTGAATGCTTGAAAATAAGCCATGTATTTACCGTCAGGCCATTTTAGATGCATTTTTTCTTTTACTTCCTTAAATTGCTTTTCGATGTTATCTGCCCGGTTACCGGCGAAATCTCCTGATCCAGCTGCACTACAAAAGGTACAGCCACCGTGTGCAACTGTGCCATCACGGTTAGGACAGTCAAATCCGCCATCGATGGCTACCTTAAATATTTTACCTCCAAAAGTTTGTCTAAAATGGTAATTCAGTGTGTGATATCGTTTATCATCACTTGCATATGGAAACGGGTTCTTCTGATTCAAATCAGAAACCTCCTTAATTAAAATTGTGCATAAAAAATATTTTACCATGAATGAATGGGGATAATCCATTCTGCTTTATTTTTCAAACGAGCTAATTATTACTAAAATAGAGTACGGATTTATGTTGCATACTAAATATGTAGTTATGACTTGAGGTAGGAGGATTGCATTTATGGCAACTAGAGAATCCATTGACAGCTGTTTGAAAAATTGTAATGAAGTATTACAATTTGCCGAGCAGCAATATTTAGATGCATCTAAGCAGGAGCACTACAATGATGATGAATATATTCAAAGTCAGCAATTGTTACAAATTGCGGCTAATGAATTACAGCAGTTAGCCCATAGTTCGAATGATCAACAACGTGAACAATTGAATCGAATGAAAATGCAAATCGAGCAAAGACAACATGATATGATTACTTTAAGACATTAACTACTTATGAAGAGGGTATCTTCCATTTATTTTTGGGAGATACCCATTTTTTATTTTTAACTGCAACTTTAGGAATGAGGTATTATGACATGACATATAAAAGAAAAGAACGTGACATTTTTTCTAATTTTTCTGTTTTTTAGCTATTTAATTCGAAACTTGTTAGATAATAAATCGTAATAGGGTAATAAGAAGAAAGTAGTAGATTTTAAATCGGGGGTAATTGAAATGAATAATCATGAAATTGATTACAAGTTATATGGAGACGATATGCAGTTTGTTGAAGTGGAACTAGATCCATCTGAAACAGTAATAGCTGAAGCAGGTTCTTTAATGATGATGGAGGATGGCATAGAAATGGAGACCATTTTTGGTGATGGCTCCGGTCAATCTTCAGGTAGTGGCTTAGTAGGAAAATTATTTTCGGCTGGTAAACGAGTTATTACTGGTGAAAGTTTATTCATGACTGCTTTTACGAATACTGGTGTTGGCAAAAAGCATGTATCTTTCGCTTCGCCATATCCAGGAAAGATTATTCCTATGGATTTAAGTGAACATGACGGAAAAATAATTTGTCAGAAAGATGCTTTCTTAGCGGCTGCTAAAGGTGTGAGTGTCGGAATCGAGTTCCAGCGCAAAATGGGTACGGGCTTTTTTGGTGGCGAAGGGTTTATTATGCAAAAGCTTGAGGGTGACGGTTTAACATTTATTCATGCTGGAGGTACAATTGTTCGTAAAGATTTAGCACCTGGTGAGGTTTTAAGAGTAGATACTGGCTGCTTAGTAGCGATGACTGGCAGTGTAGATTATAATATTGAAATGGTTAAAGGCATTAAAACTGCTCTGTTTGGCGGAGAAGGCTTGTTCTTTACAACTCTACGTGGGCCAGGCACTGTTTGGATTCAATCTCTACCATTTAGCCGTTTATCAAGTCGAGTATTTGCTGCTGCTCCTCATAGAGGAGGTTCGAAGGATGAAGGAAGTATAGCTGGTGGATTATTTGATTTGTTAGGTGGAGATCGTTCGTAATAGGTTGAGAATACGAAAAAAGGTGTAGTCGTTATAACGGCTACACCTTTTAAAGTGGCTATTTTGAATAAAGACCGGTGACGGTTTTTAATGTTGTCTAGCTCCAGTGCCATAGCTCCTCGAGGTAATAAGCCAAGCCGGCAAGTAGGTCACAAAGAGCAATTACCTTGCCGGCTTGGCTTATGCTGGTAGGAGGCCTACAGGATAAAGGTCGCATCGGTGTTGCTACAGGGCGTGGAGATTTTAGCCGATGTTCCTTCATTACAAGGCACTTACGCTTTTCTATTCATCTAAATCAACGTTATGATATACGTGTTGAACATCATCTAAATCTTCTAGTGCATCAATTAATTTTTCGAATTGTGCTTGATCCGCTTCAGATAATGTTAGTTCAGTTTGTGGTAGCATTGTTAGTTCTGCAACTGTAAATTCACTAATTCCTGCATTTTTAAGAGCTTCTTGAACAGCATGGAATTGATCTGGTTCAGCATAAATGATGACAGCTTCTTCTTCCTCTATAATATCACGTGCATCTACATCAGCTTCCATAAGAATTTCAAGCACTTCGTCGGCTGTTTTGCCTTCAAGACCGATTACAGCTGTTGCGTCAAACATATAAGAAACAGATCCACTTACACCCATGTTTCCGCCATTTTTACCAAATGCAGCTCGCACATTTGAAGCTGTGCGGTTTACGTTATTTGTTAATGCATCAACAATTAACATAGAACCATTTGGTCCGAAGCCTTCATAACGAAGTTCATCATAATTTTCATCTGATCCACCTTTTGCTTTTTCGATAGCACGATCGATGATGTTTTTAGGTACATTATATGTTTTTGCTCGTTCAAGAACGAACTTTAATGCTTGGTTTGATTCTGGATCTGGTTCTCCTTGTTTAGCTACTACGTAAATTTCAAGTGCAAATTTAGAATATAAACGACTAGTATTAGCATCCTTTGATGCTTTTTTTTCCTTAATATTATTCCACTTACGACCCATCTGTTTCACTCTCTTTCAACTATAAATCTATATAAAATTAGTAAAGATGAAATAAACTATCTATTCAACATGTTCTCCGCATATGGTATCCTACGCTTTACTTTTTTATCTTACGGTCTAATAATAATGATGAACAGATTGCATTCACTAAAATATTATACCTCAATTACATAATGTGTTTCGAGTGTTTTCTATATCAACGGAAAATCACTTATAAGTAATAAAAATGTCAGAAAAAACAATAAAATATTTTTTGATTGCTCTTTCATTGCAAGTTCGGTATATTCCTCTTACAATTATTTTGTAACTCGAAATAAATGATTTGGGGGGAGTCATATTTAAATGCCAAAAAGTTTGTGGTTTATTGTTATTGGAATGGTTATTAATGTAACAGGTTCTTCATTTCTATGGCCTTTAAATACAATATATTTGCATGATCACCTAGGTAAATCATTATCAGTTGCTGGATTAGTTTTGATGGCTAATGCTTTTGCGACAGTAATAGGTAACCTAATGGGTGGTTTTTTATTTGATAAAATTGGTGGTTATCGATCTATATTAGTTGGAACGACTATCACTTTGTTAGCACTTATTGGATTAACAATGAATCATGGTTGGCCATTATACGTGGTTTGGTTAGTACTTGTAGGATTTGGTTCAGGACTTATTTTTCCAGCGATGTATGCAATGGCTGGTACGGTTTGGAAAGAAGGGGGACGAAGAGCCTTTAATGCGGTATATGTTGCTCAAAATTTAGGAGTAGCAGTGGGTTCCGGTCTTGGTGGATTTATTGCTTCATTTTCATTTGATTACATTTTTGCAGCCAACATGTTCATGTATATCATCTTTTTTGTCCTAGTCGTTTTAACGTATAGGAATATCGAGAGTGACCCTGCGGCAAATGTAAATGTGTTAAGTGACCAGAAACCAGTGAAAAACAATCGTAAACTATATGCATTACTCGTTTTATGTATCGGCTACTTATTATGTTGGGTTGGTTATGTACAATGGACAGCGACAATTTCAGCATATACACAGGAAATTGGCGTATCTTTAAGACAATACAGCTTATTATGGACAATTAATGGGGCTTTAATCGTCTTAGGTCAACCATTTGTAAACAAATTGGTCTATGCATTTATGAATAAAGTGAAGGTTCAAATGATTGTAGGTATGGTTATCTTTATGGGATCATTTGCTGTAGCAGCATTTGCAACCGATTTTTCTGGATTTCTTACTGCCATGCTCATTTTGACCGTTGGTGAAATGCTTGTTTGGCCAGCTGTTCCAACAATTGCGAGTGAACTAGCTCCAAAGGGGAGAGAGGGCTTCTATCAAGGAATTGTAAACAGTACAGCCACTGCAGGTAGAATGATTGGACCTTTTTTAGGTGGAATATTAGTAGACTATTATGGAATGCAAATGATGTTTATTGTTCTTATGGTTCTATTTGTCATTGCAATAGGTACTACAGTACTATATGACAAAATATTACTAAGAGGACATTCTTCGAAATATGTAGTAGCAAAAAAATAAGTTTTGAATAAAGTAAGATAAATTGTGAAATACTTAGGCTACTTGCATTTTTCTCTAAAATTTACTAAAATAGCAGTTAGAATTAAATATCAAGGCAATGATGAGGAGTAGTAACATTGTTGTACGTTTAAGAGAGCTGGCGGTTGGTGAAAGTCAGTACGGAAATAATGTGAACTCGCCTTTGAGCTATAAGCATGAATATAGTAGTGCTTATCGTGAGATCACGTTATAGATTTTTGAGCGGAACGTTTCTAAAAAGCGTTAACTAGGGTGGTACCGCGGGAAGATTATATCATTAATAATCCTCTCGTCCCTTTTTAGGGATGAGAGGATTTTTTTATATTATTAAGTAAATTCTGAAATATAGAATAGTGGACTATATGACAAATTCATTAAAGTCTAGCTATAGCGTCTAGTCCTCTAGGTTAATAGCCAATCTGTTTGGAAGGTCAATGTTCTAAATGAATGGTCTATATGATCTAATACTGAACTAGGGCAGGCTAAGGAGCTTACGCTTTTGTACTTTGTTAGTAATGACTGAATGTATTTTATAAAGTGTTTATAGTCTTGCTTCAGTGCTTAAGCTTTTCTAATAGGATCAGTTTTTATACTAGGAGGAAAATTTATGAGCTTTAATCATCAAGAAATTGAAAAAAAGTGGCAGCAATATTGGGATGAGCATAAAACATTTAAAACAAGAGAAGATGAGGGCAAGCGTAAATTTTATGCACTAGATATGTTCCCATATCCATCTGGTGCTGGCTTGCATGTTGGACATCCAGAAGGATATACGGCAACGGATATTTTGTCACGCATGAAACGTATGCAAGGATATAATGTTCTTCATCCAATGGGTTGGGATGCTTTTGGTTTGCCAGCAGAGCAATATGCATTAGATACAGGAAATGACCCTGCTGAATTTACGGAAAAAAATATTAATACTTTCCGTCGACAAATTAAATCATTAGGTTTTTCTTATGATTGGGATCGTGAAATAAATACAACAGATCCTAATTATTATAAATGGACTCAATGGATTTTTACAAAGTTATATGAAAAAGGATTAGCTTATGTAGATGAAGTGGCAGTAAACTGGTGTCCAGCACTTGGAACAGTTTTAGCTAACGAAGAAGTAATTGATGGCGTAAGTGAACGTGGAGGTCACCCTGTTGAACGTCGTCCGATGAGACAATGGGTTTTAAAGATTACGGCTTATGCTGATCGTTTAATTGAAGACTTAGAAGAGCTTGATTGGCCAGAAAGCATCAAAGAAATGCAACGTAATTGGATTGGTCGCTCAGAAGGTGCGGAAGTACGATTTGTAATTGATGGTACAGATGAAACTTTTGAAGTATTTACAACTCGTCCGGATACACTATTTGGTGCAACTTATGCAGTATTAGCACCTGAACATGATTTGGTAGAAAAAATTACAACACCTGAACAAAAAGAAGCGGTTGAAGCGTATATTCAAAAAGTAAAAAGTAAATCTGATTTAGAGCGTACAGATTTAGCAAAAGAAAAAACAGGGGTATTTACTGGAGCTTATGCTGTTAACCCTGTAAGTAATGAAAAAATGCCAATTTGGATTGCGGATTATGTTCTCGTCAGCTACGGTTCTGGTGCAATCATGGCGGTTCCTGCACATGATGAACGTGACTATGAATTTGCGAAAATTTTCGGACTTCCTATTAAAGAAGTGGTTGCTGGTGGAGATGTAGAAAAAGAAGCCTACACTGGTGATGGTGTACATGTAAATTCAGGATTCTTAGATGGTTTAAATAAAGAAGAAGCTATTTCAAAAATGATTGCTTGGTTAGAAGAAAAAGAAATCGGTACGAAAAAAATTACGTATCGTTTACGTGATTGGTTATTCAGCCGTCAACGCTATTGGGGTGAGCCTATTCCGATTATTCATTGGGAAGATGGAACTAGCACAACAGTACCGGTTGAAGAATTACCATTAATGTTACCAAAAACAACAGAAATCAAGCCTTCAGGCACAGGTGAATCACCATTAGCGAACATTGATGAATGGGTTAATGTTGTTGATGAAAATGGGCGTAAAGGTCGTCGTGAAACAAATACAATGCCACAATGGGCAGGTAGCTGCTGGTACTTCTTACGTTATATCGATCCAGATAATACTGAAGCAATAGCTGATCCTAAGAAAATTAGCGAATGGTTACCGGTAGATATGTATATAGGTGGAGCTGAGCATGCTGTTCTACATTTATTATACGCCCGTTTCTGGCACAAATTCTTATATGATATCGGTGTCGTACCAACAAAAGAACCATTCCAAAAATTATTTAACCAAGGGATGATTCTTGGGGAAAATAATGAAAAAATGAGTAAATCTAAAGGGAATGTTGTAAATCCTGATGATATCGTTTCTAGTCATGGTGCTGATACATTACGATTATATGAAATGTTCATGGGACCTCTTGATGCATCAATTGCTTGGTCTACTAATGGTCTTGATGGTTCTCGTCGTTTCTTGGATCGTATTTGGCGTCTATTAGTTGATGAAGAAGGTAATATGACTTCTAAACTAGTTGAAAATGATGATAGCGGAAAGCTTGAAAAAGTGTATCATCAAACAGTGAAGAAAGTAACAGATGATTATGAAGGTCTTCGCTTTAATACTGCTATTTCGCAATTAATGGTTTTCATTAATGATGCATATAAAGTAGACGCTCTACCAAAAGCATACATTGAAGGCTTCGTTAAAATGATTGCTCCAATCGTACCGCATATTGCTGAAGAACTTTGGAGTAAGTTAGGACATGAAGAATCAATTGCTTATGCTGCATGGCCAGCTTATGATGAAGCAAAATTAGTTGATGATGAAGTAGAGATTGTTGTACAAATCAACGGTAAAGTAAAAGCAAAATTAATGGTTCCTGCTGATGCAACTCGTGAAACATTACAAGAAATTGCAATGGGTACGGATTCTATTAAAGAACAAATCGATGGTAAAACTGTACGTAAAGTTATTGCAGTACCAGGTAAGTTAGTTAATATTGTAGCGAACTAATTAGAAAAAAGGGAGAGAGTCTCAGAAAGTATAAAGAATATGCTTTTGAGACTCTCTTTTTTGTTTGTTTCTCATATTTATTGATTGTATCTTTAGGCGCACGACAAGATTTTTCTAGAATGGAATAGTTAATTCTACCTGTTGTAAGTGGGGTTATGTCAAATGAAGCGATATAAATATAAACTTGTAGAACGAAGAGATATTACGTGCAATTTGTAAAGGAAATTACTACAATAATAAGAACCAATTGATGTAAGTATAAGAATTTGATAATGATAGGAGTCAAATAAATGAGTGAAATGAAAGAAATTATGCCAGAACAACTGCAAGCAAAAATAGAAGCGGAAGAAGAGATTTATGTAATTGATGTTAGAGAAGATTATGAAGTGGTTAATGGAATGATTCCGAATGCAATACATATACCAATGAATGAGATACCAAATCATCTAGCGAAATTTGACACAGACAGAGAATATACAATCGTATGTGCAGGTGGAGTACGGAGTGAGCGTGTATGTCACTATTTAATGGAGCATGATATAAAAGTTGTCAATTTAGTAGGTGGAATGAATAGCTGGACTGGTGAAGTGCGATAATTGTTTTACTTTTCTTTCTTTTTGGTGAAACTAGTTGAAAAGAAGACTGGAGAGGTAAAATATGATTAAGGTTAAGATGTTTGATTATGAACATGAGAAAGATTTAGAGAAAGAAATGAATGAGTTTTTGCGTAAAATGTCTGAAGACCAACTTGTAGATATTAAGTATAATGTTGCGGCTATCGGAGAAGATGATAACAATCAGATTTATTGCTTTAGTTCTATGATCATTTATCGCTCCTAAAGAATGATAACGCTAAAAATACAGTACGATTGAAGATATAAGAAGTTTGTTTTCCATACTTTTTACCTATGAATAAGTATGGGATATAAGCCTAGTTAAATACCGTTCTAGGATGCTCGCTTTTTATGTGCTAGAGGGGAAGCCCCTCCTAGCACATTGTACCTTTAGGGTCTCATCCGTCCCGCTGCTCTCGCAGAACTTTATGTTTCAATCGACCGATTTATGCTAATTGGAGAAAGAAGGCATCCATATCAAAGTTTGATTTGGATGCTTTCTTTTTTTGTCTGTTTGGAAAATCAAAACAGGCTGCTAACGTTTTACGTGGTTTGTTTTTCTTGTTTACTATACATAGCGGCATTAACACCAGCTAATCTTCCTGTAACAAGGGCAGAAGTAATATTATACCCACCTGTATAGCCATGTATATCTAATATTTCTCCGCAAAAGAATAAGCCATTCATAAATTTAGAACTCATTTCCTTAGGATGAATTTCCTTGACTGAAATTCCTCCACCTGTGACAAAAGCCTTATCTATGGAAAGTGTTCCGTTGACATGAAATATAAAACTCTTGCATAGCAAGACAAATTGACGAAGTTTATCATGTGATATAGTACCACCTTGTTCATTTTCGTCAATGCCTGCTTTTTTAAATAAGAAAAGCAGATAGCGATCTACAATAAAACCTTTTAATATATTTTTAATGGCTTTTTTGCTATCCTCTTTTGTTTTTTTCACAATAAGCTGAAATAACTCTTCTTGATTGTAATCTGGAAAGATATCAAGCTTCATTGTAACCTCTTCTAAATTCCATTTTTTCATTGCTTTTACGACAAATTGACTACAACGAAGAACAGCAGGACCGCTTATACCAAAGTGTGTAAAGATCATATCCATCTTATGAGTAATAAGTGCTTTTCCTTTTGGATTTAGTACACTTAATTCAACATCTCTCAAAGATAATCCTTGGAGTGTTTTCTCTTTAATAAAAGGCTCATTGGATGTAAGAGGAACCTCTGTCGGGTAAAGCTCGGTAATAGTATGGCCTGCTTTCTCAGCCCAAGCGTATCCATCTCCTGTCGAACCTGTTTTTGGGACGGATTTACCACCTACAGCAACGATAACAGCATGGGCATCATAGCTACGACCATCTTTAAGCAAAATAGAGGCAACATGATCGTCCTTGTAGATAATTTCTTGAACAGTAGTACTTTGTAGTACTTTTACCTGATATTTATTTAATTGCTCAATCATAGCATTCACAACAGTAGATGATTGATTCGATACTGGGAACATCCGTCCGTGATCTTCCTCTTTCAATTGTACACCTAGTTTTTCAAAGAATTGAATAATATCTTGATTATTGAATACAGAAAAAGCGCTATATAAAAAGCGACCATTCCCAGGTATATGCTTAATAATTTCATCTATTGGGAGATTGTTTGTGACGTTACACCGTCCACCACCTGAGATGGCCAGCTTTCTACCAAGCTTGTCTCCTTTTTCAATTAGAAGGACCTTTGCCCTTTGTTCACCAGCAGCAATAGCAGCCATCAATCCCGAAGGTCCACCGCCAATTACAATTACATCAAATTTCATTATTTCACCAACTATTAAATTTTTCTTGTTTTTATTATAAATGAAATTGGAGATTTATAAAAATCCTTGATAGAATAGGTAAGTGAGCCTTTTAATGAAAGGTCATTTTTTGAATGATTATTACAATAAATCTTTTGCTAATTTATGTATAAAGTGTGGTAATATTATTAGCATGCTACATAATGGATCTGAAGTAGGAAGGGATTATATGTCATCAAAATTGTTAAAAGGAACCTTTATCCTTACTTTAGGGATGGTTTTATCTAAGGTTCTTGGATTGTTGTATGTTGTACCATTTACTGCGATTGTTGGAAAGCAAGGTGGACTTGAGTTATATCAATATGCTTATGTCCCTTATACAATTTTTATAAGTATTGCAACTGGTGGAATCCCACTAGCAGTGTCAAAATTCATTGCGAAATACAATGCGATGGGTGAGTATGAATTAGGACAAAAATTGTTTCGATCTAGCCGTAAGTTAATGCTAGCATCTGGATTTCTTGTATTTTTAATCATGTTTGTTACGGCCCCTTGGTTATCCGCAAGTATGATTAATGAAGAATCTACCTTCTCTATTGAGGAAATTACAACAGTAATGAGAGCTGTTAGCTTTGCCTTAATATTAATTCCGTCTATGAGTTTACTCAGAGGTTATTTTCAAGGCAATGAATCAATGGGACCTACGTCAGTTTCCATGGTTGTTGAGCAATTAGTTCGTATACTTGTTTTATTAGGTGGATCGTTTGTTGTTATAGTGATTCTTAAAGGAAGTATTGTAACAGCCATTAGTGTTGCTACATTTGCTGCTACCTTAGGGGCTATAGCTGGTTTTGTCGTTTTAATATGGCATTGGCGAAAAAATAAGTCCAAGTTTGAGCATAGACAACAAAGAAGTAAAGGAATGTTAGATGTTTCTTTAGCGGATATGTATAAAGAAATAATATTATATTCTATTCCATTTGTTTTTGTTGGAATTGCGATGCCGTTATTTCAGTTTATTGATCAGCTTACGTTTAACAGAGCAATGGCTGATATTGGTCTGGCTAAAGAAGCAGGATATGCATTGTCAATATTGAATGTTACGGCTCAAAAACTTGTAATCATTCCTATGACGTTAGCAACTGCCTTTGCTATGGCTATTGTTCCTTCAGTTACAAAAGCTTTTGTTGAAAACAAGCCTAGTTTATATAAAAATCAATTAGACCAAGCTTTTCAAGTTTTACTTTTTCTCACCCTACCTGCTGTAATAGGTATGTCGTTGCTAGCTAAACCAATATATACGGTCTTTTATGGGTTCGATGCACTTGGTGTAGAAGTGCTACAAGTTTATGCTCCAACGGCTATATTGTTTGCCTTTTTTTCTGTAACGGCAGCTGTTTTACAAGGGATAGATCAGCAAAAATATACCGTTCTAAGTTTATTAGTTGGGGTGTTAGTGAAACTTTCTATTAATATTCCATTAATCCATATGTTTGAAACAGCAGGCTCTGTTTATGCCACGACAATTGGATATTTAGCAGCTACTTTAGTGAATTTCTATGTCATCTACTACTTTACAGGTTATAAATATAATCTTGTTATAAAAAGAACATTATTAATGACTATTTTTACTGCTGTTATGGCTGTTATTGTTATTTTAGTCGTATGGGGAATGTCTTCTTTCTTAGATGCTTCGAATCGATTACAAGCAATGCCAATTATTATTGTCGGTGCAGCTGTTGGTGCAATAGTGTATTTTATATTAGCTTTAAAATCAAAATTAGCGAATCGATTATTTGGTGAACGAATTGATAAAATAAAAGGTAAACTTGGTTTATAATAAATTGTGAGTCTTTAATCGGTGATGGCTATCACCGATTATTAAATGTCTAGGGCTTATAATGCGAGATTAACATTAGATAGAATAGTAAACAGTGTTAGAGGGACGATTTTGGTACCCTCTAATTCTTTTATAGACAGTTGTTCCGTATTTGAAATTTCAATAGTAGTAAAGACTATATATTATGAAGGGAGGACATATGATGCGAATCGATAAAATGTTAGCTAACGTTGGCTATGGAACTAGAAAAGAAGTAAAAAAGTTATTAAAGACGGGTGCAGTAAAAGTAGATGGAGCTATCATCAAAGACGCTAAGCAACATGTTGATCCTGAGAAACAAAGCATTACCGTTCTTGGAGTAGAAGTAGAATATAGAGAGTTTATTTATTTAATGATGAATAAACCAGCAGGTATTCTATCTGCAACCGAAGATGATCGCCAAGAAACAGTTGTTGATATATTGGAAGAAGAGGATCAGATATTTCAACCTTTTCCTGTTGGTCGATTAGATAAGGATACGGAGGGATTATTATTATTAACGAATGATGGGCAACTGGCTCATCGCTTGTTATCACCAAAAAAACATGTACCGAAAACATATTTTGCTATTATTGATGGTGAAGTGACGAAGGAAGACCAACAAGCATTCCAAAAAGGAGTCATGTTGGATGATGGATATGTTACGAAGCCAGGTGATCTTGAAATTATTGTTTCAGCACCTATTTCTAAAATTAAGCTTACGATTACAGAAGGAAAATTTCATCAAGTTAAACGGATGTTTGAGGCTGTAGGAAAAAAGGTTACTTACTTAAAGAGATTATCTATGGCGGATCTGATTTTAGATGAAAGCTTAGAGCTTGGTGAATACCGTGAGTTAACGGATGAGGAATTAGAAGGATTAATTCAATATGAAAAGAAAGCCGAACTCGAATGAGTTCGGCTTTAATTATTCGAAGTTTAATTTGCGTTCTTTCATGAGGAAAGTCTAATTTTCTTATTTGTTGCTCGCCAATGACCACGACTAGGACTAACGACTAAATCGTTATAAGCGAGAACGTTTAAATCGCGTTGAATAGTACGAGGAGTGATGCCAAATTCTTCGACAATGTCTTGAGTAGTTACAGTCCCGTTTTGTTTTATAAACATATAAACGGATTTAATACGGGTTAGCATCCTATTCGTTGAAGGTTTCAAAAAACCACTCCTTATGTCTTATTAGTCTACAGGAATGAAGTTTCACTTTAGATCAACAGTAATACTCTGGGTACATTCCCGTGTAGTACGGATTGCAAGTGACAAAACTACAACTACAAACTCTTAAGAATAAAGCTTTGTTTTTTTGAAAGGCATACATCTCCTTTTTCCTATTATGGAATAGAATTAAAGAGATTCATCATAAAGACAAGTTGATGTTTCTCTTATGTACAAATACTATTTTAAAGGTAATTTAATGAAAAATCTATAAAAGAATGAAATCTTTTGAAAAATTAAACCTTTAATATTATATTATGTTTAAATAATTGCAAAGTATACCTTTATTTTCCAATCAAATACTTATATCTATTCAATCTGCTTTTTAATAACTTGGTTTTGTTATTATTTTTCGAGGAGTAAATAAATGGAAAAACCGAAACGGAATTTAGTACATTCTAAAGAAAGGTTGTATTTTGCCATTGCATTAATCTGTAGTACATTTACTTATGCTCTGCTTGCTTTTACAATTGTTGGGCTTGTTATTATAATCGTTATTACCTTAATAGCTAGTTTTTTTCATACGTTAAATATGGCCCATATTCGTAGAAATTCGGTGAGAATTTTCACTCAACAGTTTTCAGAAATATATGAAAAATCAACCTCGCTTGCTAAAGAAATGAAAATGAAAAAAACACCTGGCATATATGTAATGGAAAGTATGGGCATTTTAAATGCTTTTGCTACACGTTTTTTTTGGTAAAAACATGGTTGTAATTTATTCGGAAATTTTCGATATGATTGAAACGGACAGGGAAGAAGAAATGATGTTTGTGTTAGCATATGAATTTGCTCATATTAAGAGAAGACACGTCATGAAACATAAGTTCATTCTTCCGGCAATGTGGATCCCTTTTATAGGGGAAGCTTATTTACGGGCTTGTGAATACACTTGTGATCGCTATGCAACGTATTATTTAAAAATGTTAATGCGGCACAAAATGCCTTAACTACGTTAGCGATTGGAAAGCAGTTGCAATATAGAGTGAATCAAGAAGCATTTATTGCTCAATTAGAAGAAGAACGAGGAGTATTCACTTGGATAAGTGAAAAATTTTCTTCACATCCACATTTACCAAAAAGAATGAATGCAATTGATAACTGGCTAAATCCAGAAGAAAAACGCTATTTAAGGAGAAAAAGATAAATGGAATAATGGGATTTATTGGTAATTTTTCTAATTCCAGGTCTCTTTTTGGGGCATTTTACGCAATGGAAAAAGCAGAGGTTGTTTTGGATTCAATCATAGAAATGGTTCTATTTGATGACCTATCAGAGTTAATACTTGCAGCTAGTGAGAATGAACTTAAAGCTATTGAAACAGCACTTGATAATGGAGCGGAGCTCAATGGTGAAGATTTTATAGGAGCTACAGTCCTTCATTGGGCTATTTGAAATGGTCATCAGGAGGCGGCAGAGCTTTTGTTAAAGAAGGGTAGTGATCCCAATATTTTAGATGATGAAGGTGAGACTCCTTTTATCACAGCTGTCTACATGGAGGAACCTCAAATAGTAAAAATTGCTTTTTGAAAAGGGAGCCGATGCTTCCTTACAAAATCTAGATGGTATGACAGCGTATGATGTTGCCGTAGAAAATGATTATAAAGAAATAATGCAATTGCTATCTCAATAATAGGCTGTTTTCTAATAGATGGTTGTTTTTAAATAAGTTCGGTGTAGAACGAGAATAAAAAGGTTTGGTGTATTAGAGAGTAAGGTATGGGATCCCAGAGGCGCTATATGCCGAGAAGAGACACAGCACTAGTCATGTGAAAGCGAGCATATTTGAAATTCAACTCACTTATACATTGACAATGAAGTTTTCGATAGTATCAACTATAAATGGGAGAAGGCTGTCTGGAAAGTGATTGTACTATGCTTTTGAGACAGCCTTCTCCTTTATTAACGCGATGTGTTTTGGAAACATATAATGAAATGTCTTATTCTTCGAAACATTTATTATAGAAGTTTCGTATTACTTAAAAGGAGGGGATAGGTATGTCATTACTTAATATTCATATTGAACAAGCTGGTTATGAAGCAGAAAAGGCTATGATTCATGATATCGATTTTTCCGTTCGTAGTGGGGAATTAATTGGGGTGATTGGAGCCAATGGTGCTGGAAAAAGTACAACAATGAAAAGTGTATTAGGGTTAATTCCTTTTTTAAAAGGAAAGATTTACAAGGAAAAAGATGTAATTATTTCCTATCTTCCTGAAAGACCTATTTTTTATGATGAGCTAACACTACAAGAACATATAGATTTTATTGCTGCTGTTGAAAATATCTCAGATGATGTACTAGAAAAAAGAGTTCCCCCATTATTGGAACAATTTAATATGTCTAATCACTTACATGAACTTCCAACTACTTATTCAAAAGGAATGCAGCAAAAAGGAATGATCATTTTAGCACTGATGGTCAAACCAGATATTCTTATAATTGATGAGCCTTTTATTGGTCTTGATCCAATTGCAACAAAGCTATTGTTACAATTGATTGACGAGGAAAAACAACGTGGGGTAGGTATTTTAATGAGTACACACGTCTTAGATACAGCGGAGAAGATTTGTGATCGATTTTTATTAATAGATAAGGGGCATTTAGTAGCTACTGGAACACATAAAGATTTTCAGCATGTATGTGGATTAAAAGAAGGTTCTTTGTTCGATTGTTATCATCGAATGACGGCAGGTTCATCGATATGAAGAGCATCACGATCCTTCTTAGTCGTGTAAAAAAAGATGCCTTTTTTCAATTTAATATTTTTAAATCTGTGTTAGATTGGACAGTTTTATTATATATCGTGATACCATTTACCATTATTTCAGCAATCATTTATCGTTCTTGGTGGATAGAGCTTCCTACGTGGAGTGAATATATGAATATGCAAATGATATTATTGCTTGTTTATCTGTTTTGTTGGAACGGCCATTTTCGTTTGTTTGTTAAAGAAGCTGATGGAGTGTTTTTATTTAAGCATAATCATTTGTATATTCAATTAAAAAAATGGGCCTTTTTTTTAGCTTTTGTTAAATTGATTGCAAAGATGACATTGATTACGATTGTATTATGGCCATTTTTACATGTTCAATTTACGTTAGTACATGGTGAAATTGCTTCCTTCTTGTTTTTATATATTGGCTTATCTTTCTTTATAACAACTCTTCGAGAAACATGGCTTTCAAAATTTATCAGTTGGAAGCTCCAATGCCTTACATTTCTTTTATTTCTTGTCTTACTAGTATGTAATCAACTGATTTTTGTACATATTATTGAAAGTGTTTACTATACAGTTTTTATTTCCACACTTATCATTTTTTTATCATTATTACTTTATAAATCAAGAATTTTAACAATTCATCATTTTCAACAAGAAGTATTAAAAGAAAATGAACAAAGATTACGATATATGAATATGATCTTTGCGCTTTCACCTGAAATAGAAAAGCCTAACATCGTTAAACGGAAAAAACCACTTCTCTTTAGATATTCGAAAAGAATATTTTCGAAAAGAAATGCTCAAAATGGTTTTCTAGAACTTTTTTTGAAAATTGTTATCAGAAACTTTTCTTATTTAAGCGGTTATTTTCGCTTAGTTGGAATTACATTGGGGGCTGTAGTGGTTGTTCCTCCATTGCTATTTAAAGGTTTGATTATTGGTGGATTTGTATGGTTTCTTTGGCAGTGGGTTTCAGGACTTTATGATCGAGTGATATTATCGCATCCTCTAGGAAAACAATTTGAGAATCGTTCAAGTTATTATCAATCACGGGTAAAAGCATGTCTTGTCTTATCTATACCTGCTTTTGTTTTGCTGTTTGGAATTTTATTGACGCAAATGTACCTCCTATAAAGCACTTATTATTATGACATGGTAACAGAACAGAAAGGAGAATGTTTATTTTTTTACAGCTACTTATTCGAAAGTTAACTACGGTTAAGAGTTGGTTACTATTTTTAACAAGCGGCATACTTGTGTTAGTAAGCACAACGATTATGAGATGGTTAGAACCAGCTACTTTTCCTACTTTCTTTGATTCTTTCTGGTGGACGATGACTACTGTTACAACTGTAGGTTACGGTGATTATTATCCAGTTACGTTGGCAGGTCGTTTACTCGCTGTATTTTTGTTCTTATTTGGAATCGGACTTATCGGCGTTCTTATCACAAAATTAATTGATAGTTGGGCAGTTTTACGGGGGCTAAGGGAGGAAGGAAAAATGCGTTACCTAGGAAAAAATCATCTGGTACTCTTTGGGTGGTCAAGAAAAGCAAAACATGCGATTGATGAAGTTTTGGAGTATGATAAGAGAAAAGAAATTGTTTTAATTGCAACATTAGAAAAAATACCATATATTCATCAACGAGTACATTATATTCAAGGTGATGCAGTTAATGTAGAAACTCTGGAAAAAGGAAATGTCTCTAAATCAAGTGGTGTTATTATATTTGCAGAAGAAGATATAAAACATCCACATCTAGCTGATGCACGTTCGTTAATGATTGCTACGGCATTGGAAAGGTATACAGGTGATTTACATATAACGGTTGAAGTTCTTGAAGAAAAGCATATTGAATTATTCCGTCATGTTTCTGTAGATGAATTTGTCGTTTCAGATGAAATGATTTCTCAACTTACTGTACACGCTGCTCTATCAGCTGGAACAACTGAATTGTTTAATCAGCTCTTGAGCAAAACCAATGGTGATGATGTGTATAAGATTAAACCTGATTCAAGATGGAATACATATCGTGATGCTTATTTAAGTTTGGCTGAGAAAGGCATCACATTAATAGGAAATCAAGTACTATTAAATATTGCTGGTAAGCTAGATCAACCAATTAATGAGAATGATGTCTTGTTTGTCATCTGTAATAAAGATGCTTACGGGCAATATCAACAAAATATATAAAAGGAGCGAATACAAATGAATTCAATCAATTGGTTAGAGGAAGTTGAAAAAAGAAAAGCTGATTTAATAAAAGACACTCAGAAGTTCCTTCAAATAAAAAGTGTATTAGATGAAGAAAATAGCACACCAGAGGCACCACTAGGAAAAGGTATTCAAGAGGCCTTGCAATTTATGCTAAATAAAGGAAAAGAGGATGGATTTACAACAAAAGATGTTGAACATCTAGCGGGCCATATTGAGATGGGAAGCGGTAATGACATTTTAGGGGTCCTTTGCCATGTCGATGTGGTGCCTGAGGGAGATGGATGGAGCAGCGATCCTTATGGTGCAGAAATTAGAGACGGAAAAATATATGCTCGTGGAGCTTTAGATGATAAAGGTCCAACAATGGGGGCATATTATGCAATGAAAATTGTTCAAGAATTAGGACTTCCTCTTTCTAAAAGAGTTCGAATGATTTTAGGTACGGATGAAGAATCCGATTGGCGTTGTGTAGATACATATTTTAAACATGAAGAAATGCCTCAACTAGGTTTTGCACCAGATGCAGATTTCCCAATTATTTTTGCGGAAAAAGGCATTTGGGATTACTATTTAAAACAATCTGCACCTGATACGAAGCAAATACAGGAGGGAATTGTCGTTAAAGAGTTTTCATCTGGAAGACGATTTAATATGGTTCCTGATGCAGCAACGGCAGTATTATTAGGAGTAGAAAACCTAGAGAAATTAAGTAATGATTTTCAAGCTTTCTTAGAGAAATACGGAGTAGAAGGTAAAGTTAATCAGAACGAAGATAAGGTGATACTAGAGTTAAAAGGTATTTCTGCTCATGGAATGGAACCGAAGAACGGTAAGAATGCAGGCTTATTTTTAGCGCAATTTTTGAACAGTCTACAATTGTCAAAACATGCCAAAAACTATTTTTCTTTTATTCATGACTATTTATGGGAAGACTCTAGAGGTGAACATTTCAATATTTCTTATACAGACCCATCAACTGGTGTAGTGACATTGAATGTTGGTTTATTAAGCTATACTTCTGAAGAAGGCGGAAAGATCGGGATTAATCATCGCTATCCTGTTTCTTATTCTTATGAAGAGGCTAAAAATCAATTGCAAAAAATAATAGAAGAAAATGGTTTTACACTCGAGACATTATCTCATTCAAATCCTCATCATGTGGAAAAAGATAGTTTTCTTGTACAAACACTTTCTGAAATTTATGAAAAGCAAACAGGAGAAAAAGCTGAATTATTGGCAATTGGTGGGGGAACATATGCAAGATCATTAGAGGCTGGAGTAGCATTTGGACCTTTATTTCCTGGAAGAGAAGATATCGCACATCAAAAAGACGAGTATATGTATATCGAAGATTTAGTAAGAGCTACTGCTATGTATGCAGAGGCCATTTACAAGTTAGCGAAATAGGTAAAAAGTTTGAAGCGATAGATAACCTATTAGCCAACATGGAAGTTTAAAAAAGTGGCTTATTCGAATAGAAGAATGAAAAAAAGCAGCCGGATTAGCCATATAAAATAGGCGAATCCGGCTGTTTCATAATAAGAGGTGATAGTATTTTGAAGAAAAAGCCGTTTCACTATTTTATAGCATTATCTTTACCAAATGAAGTAAAGGAATTTTTGTATGAAATAAGCTTGAAACTAAGAATGGACTATTCTTTTCAAAAATGGGTTCATAAAGAAGATTATCATTTAACGTTAGCCTTTTTAGGACCATCTTCACAAGAAAAATATCAGAGTATGATGAATGATTTACGAATTTCCTTACAAAATCAGAGTGGATTTATGTTGGGAATTAACCAAATAGGTATATTTGGATTGGCGGAAAAACCACGAATTTTATGGTGTGCTCCCTACGAATGGGAAAACTTAATTACTCTCCAACAAGTAGTATCGCATTGTTGTCAGGTAAATGGCTATCAATTGGACAAAAAAAAATTCAATCCTCACATTACATTAGCAAGAAAATATGAAGGAAATGCACTTTTCACTAAAAAAGATTTAGATAAATGTGGTAATCTTTTTAAGGAGGATATTATATTTAAGGCAGAAAAGATTACACTTTACGAAACTCATATTGATCAAACTCCAAAATATCAAATTATTGATTCGATTGAACTGACGTAAGGATTGTTCATATCGTTCAAACGGATGCAATTCCCCCACTTTGAAAATAGTTAACAAAAAAATAGAAGTGGAAGATGAGTGCTAGATAATAGAGAGTCTATTTATTTTTCACCCACAGGTTAAAATTTGTTAGTTTTAAATAGGTTCAGCGCTGGTTGAACACGCTTAAAGTGTAAGGCTCATGTGAGAGCGGCGAGATAGGTAAGCCCTATATGAGAGCTATGTGTTGAGTATACTCACATCGTCCGAATTGCGAAAGTGAGCATCTTAAGCAGATTTGAACCTATATTCACTATTTGTACATAGTCTACAAAGTTTACGAAAACGGTCATTTTTACTTACTCCATTTGGTAGAGATAATAGATTCTTTGGAAATAAAAAATGTAAGGTGTATGAATAATTTTTCATATTCTAATGAGGTATTCAACTACTTAAGAACAGGCAGTGATATGATGGGACAGCTTATTAAATTACAAGACTATATATCTAGATATGAGCAAGATGTATACCATTATCCAAATCAATTTGTTCGATTGAAAAAGCAACAATGGAATAAATTGCAGGCGTCATTTCTTTCTGGTGAGATGAGCGAATATTTCACGAAGGAAGATGATCCAGAATGGCCAGAAGTTGAGTCGGGTTTCTTTTATAAAATGAAAAATTTATTAAAAAGAAAACAGAAGCAAGAGGATAATGAAGAAATACACGATCAACCCCAAACTCAACATTTTGACGAAATTCAACTGAAAGTTCCTACTATGCCGCGTAATATTGATGAGTTAAAGCGATCGTTTTTAAATCAGGTTTTCTTATTCCAAATGAAATGGGCTACTTCAACTATTCGTGAAAGATCAATCGTTGATCGAAGTTACTATCTTGATGAGAAGATAAAGTTTTTATTACAACGATTTCCTGACACGTTTCTAGTACTATATCAACCTATATTTAAATTGAAGAACGCTCCTGTAGAGGCAGATATCATTATGATTACGCCAACGGCAACGTGGTGTATTTGTTTTTTAGAGGATGAAGAAAATGCGGTTTATGTTGGCTCCAATGAGAAATTTTGGGTGAAAAAACATTACCAAAAAACAGAGAAAAAAATATTAAATCCTACTATTTCTTTAAATCGAACGGAAATGATTGTTAAAAAGATTTATCAGGCATCTAATGTAGACCATCCTATTAAGAAAGCGATAATATCAAGGGTAGGCTATATTGATTTTCCTACAGCTTCTCATGATTTATATTTACTGGATAAGAGACATTTTCCTGAGTGGTTCCAGTCTATGAGGAAGTTAAGCTCTCCTTTAAAAAGTCAGCAGTTAAAAGGTGCGGATACACTTTTACAGTATTGTCAGACTACATCTACTATGAGACTAGAATGGAATGATTATATTGAGCTCGATGATGATACAAAGCAAGAAAACGAATGATAAGCACTTATATATAATAAAAAATGGAAACCCTAGTAGCAGAAAGAGCAACCATGTTTGGGGGCAAGTAGAACAAGTACTGAAGCTTCACGCTATATCTTATACGTTGTATGAGACAGAGTACCCTGGCCATGCAAAAGAAATTGCCGAGAACGTTCTTAAAAATACTTATACAGATACGATTATTGTGGCATTAGGAGGTGATGGAACACTCCATGAAGTAATAAACGGTGCTGTTTCATTTCCTCATGCTAAGGTAGTTTGCTTTCCTGCGGGATCCGGCAATGATTATGTAAGAGGTATTCAGAAATCCAAAAAAACGGAAGATATTATTTCCTTATTACATTCAGAGCAGAAGGTCTCAGCTATTGATTTAGGGGCTTTTGTTTTTGAAGGGAAGAAAAGACATTTTGTGAATAGCATTGGAGTTGGGTTTGATGCAAGTATATCCAAAGCCGTTAATGAATCAAAATGGAAAAGTAGGTTTCAAGCATTAAAATTAGGTAAATTTATATATTTATATTTTTTTCTGAAAAACTTATTTGCCTTTAACACTTTTTCATTAGAGGTAGAAATAGATGGAGAAAAGAGAAAAATGGATGATGTTTGGTTTCTTGTAGTTTGCAATCAACCCTATTTTGGTGGTGGAATTAAAATTTCCCCAAACGCATCGATAAATGATGGGCAATTACAAGCATTAGTGGTGAGTAAAATATCTTCTTTCATGCTGTTATTATTGTTTTCAACCATTTTATGGGGAGGACATTTGAAGCTGAAATGGGTAGAAGTCTTTAATTGTAAAGAAATATCACTGTCAACAGATGCTCTTGTCCCTATCCAAGCTGATGGTGAGCATATTGGCTTTTCGAATGTATCTGTTAAGGTTGCACCAGATGCTGTAAAAATATTGAGAAATAGATAAAGAATGAATTAGTTAATGTAGAGAGAATATCTCATTATTGTAAAATTGGCTATATGTATGGTATATTAGTTCTTTGTGTGATTCTATATCAGTAATTGGATATTATCTATAATGTACATACTTGACGCAAATGTCTATTTTCACTAAAATTTAGTGAGTAGCTATTGTTAAATGGTTTATAGAATCAATAGCTTTTTTTTATTTTATGAATAGAAACTGTAATCAGTCAGATATGTATACATTTCTGCTGATTGTTAGAAATAATAATATGTTCTTTTTGGAAAGAACACTTACGTTAATTATGTATACAAATCATAAGAAAAATCATCCATGATTTTTTCTCAATGCTATTGAACGAAATTGAAGGTGACCACATTGGATCATATATTGGGTCAAGAATGGGAAATTGTTCCTGCTGGCGGTGCGACTGGAGAAGCCTTCATTGCCATAAAAGAGGAACAAAAGCTTTTCTTAAAAAGAAATTCATCTCCATTTCTAGCGGTATTGTCAGCTGAAGGAATTGTTCCTAAGCTCATTTGGACAAAACGTCTAGAAAGTGGAGATGTAATTACTGCTCAACGCTGGTTAGATGGAAGAGAATTATCACATAAGGATATGAATCAAGAAAAGGTGGCTTTATTATTGAAAAAGATACATCAATCTGCCCCTTTGTTATCCATGCTAACTAGGTTAGGTAAAACTCCATTGAAACCTGAAGAGCTTTTTAAAGATATAAAAGAATCACTTGATGAACAGCTTCTTTCACATGTAGCCATTCAGCAAGCATTACAATTACTACGTAATCGTTTGACTGAAATTGTATGTGAAGAAGCCGTGGTCTGTCATTGTGATATTAATCATAATAATTGGTTATTATCCGACGATAATCAATTATTTCTTATAGATTGGGACGGCGCTATGATAGCCGATCCGGCAATTGATCTAGGTATGCTTCTTTATTCTTATATACCTAAAGAAGAATGGAATACATGGCTTGAACAATATGGATTAGACTTATCCGAATCATTAATTAAAAGAATGAATTGGTATGTGATTGCTCAGACACTCATCTCTATACAGTGGCATAAATCAAAGCAAAGATATGATGAAATGAATAATTGGTTTACTTATTTGGATATGTTATTAAACGATATTCAAGAATACTGATTCATATTTTCTACCCATTGAGATAGCTGATTCTGATATGAATTGATATGTCCATTTAGGTCTGAGCTACTTTGCCCATTTTGGCTATAAGTGTGTATTTCGTTTAGTATTGGAATTAACTGTTCATTTAGTCCTCCATTATTTAATAGAGCGGTTACTAATCGTTCTACCTGGGCACATTCTGAAACAGATCCACAGCAATCACTTTGGTGATTCATTAATATATCTTTTAATACCATAACTTGATGTTGTTGTGAAAGAGGCATATTCTTCTCAACCTTTCTTAAATAAATTGAAGCTTTAATCGATGGGTAATTATTTATCATCGATTGACAAGCTGAATAACATCATTGACCAGATAAATGCTATTGTTTAAAAGAGGAATAATTCAGTACTCATGGAAAAAATGATTTTTCTTGACTACTGTAGTAAGGTACAACATGATGTTTTATAGCTGAATGTTGTTAGGACATTTAGCACCTTCCGAGATAGCTGATACTGCGTCTCACACTAAAAAGCTAAGTGTGCTTAAGGCGTTTTTAGTGGAGTCAACATCAGTTTAAACGAGATTTATTTAAGCTCCTTTATATAGGAGCTTTTCTTTTGTAGGTTGTCTCAAATGAGAAAAATGTATTCAAAAGAATACAAGAAAAGGTAACTTGTGAATGATAAAAACAAATGAATAATTTTCAACGAAAATAAAGTTAGGAGTGTCATAATGCGTCTTAAATTTAAGCCTTGGGCGAAGGAAAAACTACAGGAAAATCCGCAATTTGTTATATATAATCCAGAAGAGAAAAAAGGTAAATGGCATGAAGTGTTTGGAAATGATCGCCCACTTCATATTGAGGTAGGGACTGGAAAAGGTCGTTTCATAACTGAGATGGCAAAAGCGAATCCAGAGATTAATTATATCGGTATCGAGGCATATGAAAGCATCATTGTGGATGCATTAGATAAGGTGATGAATGAAGGATTACCAAATTTAAAGCTATTACCATTTAATGCAGCAGATTTACGAGACTATTTCGACAAAGGAGAAGTAAATCGTGTATATTTAAATTTCTCGGACCCTTGGCCTAAAAAACGCCATGCTAAACGTAGACTAACATATCATACTTTTTTAAAAATATATGAAGACATCTTACCAAACGAAGGAGAAATTCATTTTAAAACCGATAACCGTGGATTATTTGAATACTCTCTTGTAAGTATGTCGCAATATGGAATGACATTAAATTATGTAAATCTTGATCTGCATAATAGTGACGTTGAAGATAATATTATGACAGAGTATGAAGAGAAGTTTTCAAATAAAGGAAGTCTAATTTATAGAGTAGAAGCTCAGTTTCCATCAAAAACTGCTAATCGTTGATTAGCAGTTTTTTTTATACTTTGGAAAGAGGAAAGTGGTTCTTTTCGTAAAACTATAACGATTACACTGTATTCTGACTTGAATTGTAGTTGTAGTGAACGAATGAATAGACAGGAAGAAGACGTTTTGCTTAACCAAGAGGAATATAGATATGATATACTTTCATAATAAAAATGATTTACTAATATTTGGGTGTTATAAAGGTGGTGCAGGAATGTTTGATCAAGAGGTAATATTTAAGGTAGAACGAAAGACAGGTTGGATCATTTTAAATCGTTCAAAGGCGTTGAATGCTCTTTCACTTAATATGGTGAAAAAAATAAGAGAGCAATTACATATATGGGCTAAAGATGAATCGATAGTATTAATTTGTATAAAGAGTAATATTGAAAAGGCATTTTGCTCTGGTGGAGATGTTCGATCTATTCATGATCATAAAAATAATAATTTATTGCCGTTTGCCAAAGACTTTTTTTCAATTGAGTATGATATGGACTTGCTTATTCATGAATACTCAAAACCAATCCTTGCTTATATGAACGGAATTGTTATGGGAGGAGGAGTCGGAATATCTGCTGGCTCCAACTTTAGGATAGTTACGGAAAATACAAAATGGGCTATGCCAGAGATGAATATTGGCTTTTTCCCAGATGTTGGAGCAAGTTATTTTCTTAATCAAATGCCGGGATATATTGGTACATACTTAGCTCTTACAGCAAAAACTATTAAGGCTGACGATTTATTGCATGTAGGAGCAGCTGATTATTATTTGAAAAGTACAAAATGGACTGAATTAGAAGCGTGGATAAATGAGCAAAATTGGGAAAGTAAAACGGTTTTTATCACTCTTCAAGAAAAACTTAAAACGGTGTGTTCTAACCAAGATGTTTTAGAACCGGTATTAAATGAGGGGAAAATTAACAGGCATTTTCAATGGGAGACTTTAGAGGAAATCGTGGATTCATTGCAAGAAAATGAACAACAAGGTGATATTTGGGCGAAAAACATAAAAGAAGAAATGCTTTTAAAATCTCCAACTTCACTAAAAGTAACATTAGAACATTTAAGAAGAACTAAAGGGAAGACGAAGAAAGAATGCTTTCAAATGGATGAAGTTCTTGCTATGAAATTTATGGGAACTTCAGATTTTTTTGAAGGTGTGAGAGCTGTTCTTGTGGATAAGGATCAAAATCCAACATGGAATCCTCCTACCATAGACAAAGTAAGCTCATCTTTCGTTGAACAATTTTTTGTATAGAACGATGACCTTTCATCTTTAATAGTTCTAATGTCTATGTTATTTAAACAAGTCGTCTAGAATCCTTCAAGACGGCTTGTCTGTTATATTAGAAGACAAGATAGATGAATTTGTATTTTTTACAGCATATGTACTTTCGCGTTTTTACTAACGTCCCGTTCTGTTTTGATATATCAAAAGCAAATTTATGAATGGATTTGTAAAGGAGAGTTCTATAAATATGAGATTGGAAAATCATTTGTTATCTATTCTCGAGTCTCTTCATGATGCAGTCATAGTAATTATAAATGATGGCACAATTGTTTATATCAATAAAGCATACTCCTCAAATTTTAATGTGCCAGCAAAAAAAATTATTGGTAGAAAATTATCCGATATCGAAGCGAATTCCAGAATATTGACAGTACTAAAAGATGGTATCCCAAGAATTAATGATTGCAGCTATGTACATTCTCTAAAACAAGATGTTTGTGCAAATATTTCACCATTGATTGAAAATGGTAAGATGATTGGTGTTGTAACCATTATGAAAGACATTTCTGAGGTTACACATTTGCAAGAAGAAATAGCGAAGTATGAGAGGGACTTAAAGGATTTAAAGAAGCAACTAGATAGAAGAAACTTCTTTAAATTAGAAAGCGAATCGATAGAGATGCAAAAAGCTGTTTTATTATCTAAACAAATTGCCAGTACGGATGCTACCATTCTGTTACGCGGAGAGAGTGGGACGGGAAAAGAAGTCTTTGCCAAAGCTATACATGAAGCGAGTAATCGTAATAATTCTCCTTTTATTCCAATTAATATTGCATCTGTTCCAGATTCGCTGTTTGAAAGTGAGATGTTTGGATACGAAGAAGGATCATTTACGGGTTCTAGAAAAGGTGGGAAAAAAGGGCTTTTAGAAATGGCAAATGGTGGAACTTTGTTGCTAGATGAGATTGGTGAAATGTCATTTAGTAATCAATCTAAGCTATTAAGAGTCATTCAAGAAAGGCAATTTCAAAAAATAGGTGGGACAATATTTTACCCTTTAGATGTACGTATTATATGTGCTACGCATCGCAATCTAGAAGAGATGATTCAAAAAGGTGAGTTTCGGGAAGATTTATATTATAGAATAAATGTAGTTCCAATTCATATACCAGCTTTGCGAAATAGAAAAGCAGACCTAGAATATTTAACACAAATAATTCTAGAAGATGTTTGTAATAAATATAATAAGCGAGTCACTATATTAGAAAGTGTTTTTAATAAAATGAGGATGCATGATTGGCCTGGAAATGTAAGAGAATTGGTGAACACGATAGAGAGAATGGTGGCGGTTTGTAACAAAGGGTATATTGAGGTTTCGGATCTCCCAGAAAGATTCTTAGACAATCAAAAATATTTTGAACAGGTGGAACCTATAAATGAATTATATTATCCTTCAATAGATACTTCTAACAACTTAACTGATATACTAGAAGTAATCGAAAAAAATCATATCGAGAAGGTTTTGACAAAATGTAAAACAAAATCTGAAGCGATACAACAGCTTGGTATTAGCAGAAAGTCCTTTTATTCTAAATTAAAAAAATACAATATTCAATAAAAGTAGTGGTTATAAAGTTTTCTAAATATTTAATAAATACTGAAAGTTATTTGGGAAGGTTTACATTATACGGCACGTAACTTGCATTAATATAAATGTAAGTGCGTTTAACAGTCATAAAAAGATCGTAAATTTGAGGAGGCCGACAGATATGCAAGTAAACATAAAAAGAATGGAAAATGAACAAGCCAAAATTGTATTACAAGAAACAGCTGGATTAGCTATTATTACGATTCATCGTCCCCATTTGCGTAATGCCCTAACAGCAAATATGTGGAATCAATTATCAGACATTGCTTTAAAGGTTTTGGATAATCCCAAAAATAAGGTTTTACTTTTAAGGGGAGTAGGAGAACAATTTACTGCAGGATCTGATATTAAGGAATTTCATCAAATGTCGCTTGAAGAGGCAGAAAATGCGTTTGTTCTGATGGAGAAAACAATTTCTACATTTGAACATCTGCCAATTCCTACAATAGGAGTGATTAATGGACCGGCTATGGGTGCAGGACTTGAACTCGCGTTAGCATGTGATATACGAATTGGATCAGAGAAAGCCAAATTAGGTATTCCAGTTGGAAAATTAGGTATTACACTAAATAATAAATTTGCTCAACGACTCGTTAATTTGATTGGTCCAAGCTTAGCGAAAGATTTAGTATATACAGGTAGAGTTCTTAAAGCAGATGAGGCTCACAGAGTAGGTATGCTAAATTATTTAATCAAAGAAAAGGATTTAGATCGATATGCTATCAGAATGGGAAATTTGGTGGCTTCTCAATCACCTGCTTCCCTATTAGCGATTAAACAATCTGTACAACAGTGTCTAGATAGTGTTCCAGATCTTTGGAAAGGATCAACGCCTTTTGTAGATCATAATGATTTTCCAGAAGGTGTAGCTGCGTTTGTTGAAAAACGTCCACCACGATTTATTAGAAGAACGCCTCAAAAGTAATCTAGCTAGTTTATTAGAGGTTGACTGAAAAGTTCAAAAAATTTTGTAATATGAATGAGGCGTCCAAAGTGATAGTAAATCACTTTTGGACGCCTCATTTTGACTTCTTACATTTTTACAGTGGATGTAACACGAATATCAATAGAAATTAAATCAATATTTAAATGTAATAGAAAATTTTGTTGAATTTCATTTTGGAGCTCTTTCATTTTTTCAAATATATTAAATGAAGAAGGAGAGAAAATTTCTACATTAAGGCTTACTTTCGGATAACTATCAATGTGAACCTGAATATTATCACAAGAGTTTACATACTTGTTCTGTATACAAGTAAAATCAATAATATCTTTAAATACTTTTTTATCAATATAAATCGAGTTACGATGAAAGTCTGGATGAACAATCGTTGTCTCACCAATTCTTTCTTTTTTCGAAAAGATTTCCATTCCTTTTTGTATGAGTTTTTTAAAAAAGTTTTGTTCTACTTGTTTATATGGAACGGGAATTATATGCTTGCCTTCTGTTTTTCTAACGTATTGTGCCATTTTTATTTCACTTAATGAGCGAATATCCTCGATATGAAAAAAATAATTAATCGTTCCTAATTGTAGTCGCTCGGCGATTGCTTTAGTCATTTTATCAGATGTACCGATAATGAGTATTTTCGTTGTGAAAAATATTTTTAGTGCATTCATGACTTCCTTAGCATGAGTATCATCAAAAAATATAGCTCTTTTTACTGCTGAAAGTGAGTTTTTTTCATACTTAGCTGATGTACCAGCTATTCTATATCCATTAATAATTAACAACCCGTCATCAATGATGGCAGGTATTTTTTTTTGATGAGCAAATGTGAGTGCACATGTACTTTTTCCAGTTCCACTTGGTCCACTTAAAGAAAAGATCTCCATACGCAAACACCCTATTCTCCCTTTTTGAAAATTATATAATTTCAGAAATAAATTATCAATTAGAAAGTAACTCACAATCCACATGTATTTCCAAAAGAAACAATTGTTTCTTTTTTATACATAATCATTTCTTTTGGAAATACTTTTGACTTATTCATGTATGTAAATCTTACTTAATGTCATGTTAAATTTTGGCACAAAAATTGCAAATTATAAAGTTATCGATAATAGAAAGTGAGATGAGTGTATGTCAAAGGTTGCTTATGAGCAAGTACATAATATTGCGGTAATAACGATTGATTCACCACCTGTTAATGCATTAAATCAAGAAGTATTGAATCAATTACAGCTAATAGTAGAGGAGATTTCGGAAGAGATACATGTGGTCATTATTAAAGGAGCAGGTGTAAAAGCGTTTGTTGCCGGAGCAGATATTAAAGAATTTCCTGGTTTAACTCCTGAAACAGGGGAAGAATTATGCCTTAGAGGACAATCAATCTTTAATGCCATTGAAAACCTTAAACAGCCAGTGATTGCTGCAATCGATGGCTTTACTTTAGGAGGTGGACTAGAGCTAGCGCTTGCATGTGATATTAGAATTGCAACAGCTAAATCTACATTTGGGTTACCTGAGGTGAAGTTAGGCATAATTCCGGGGTATGGTGGTACACAGCGTCTTCCTAGATTAATAGGAACAGGAAAAGCATTGAAGATGATTTTAACTGGAGAAACATTGTCCGCTGAAGAAGCTTATCAAATTGGATTAGTAGAAGAAGTTACAGAAATAGATTCCTATAGCAAAGCATTAGAGTTAGCTAAGATTATTAGTTCAAGGGGCCCAATAGCGATTCAAAAAGCAAAAAAAGCTGTTTATGAAGGAATTGAAGTATCTCTTTCTGATGGGTTAAAGTATGAAGCTCAATGTTTTGGAGATCTTTGTGCAACATTCGATAAGGATGAGGGAGTAAGAGCTTTTTTACAAAAAAGAACACCAGTGTTTAAAGGAAGATAAAGTTTTATGTTAATCGAAAAAAGTCTATGTTTATTGCTAGATTAATAGTCTTTAGCTAAATCGCTCAATCAAGGTCGTCATATACCTTACCTGATAGAAGCCATATATTGGCTGGAGGTATACATTTACAATGACGGTTCAAGTGTGCTTTTTATGTTGGCCCTGCTTGTCAGTTGGTTTAGCACTTTATATCAACGGGAGGAAGAAATTAAATGAAGAAAATCGGTATTATAGGATTTGGAACAATGGGGTCTGGTATTGCACAAGTTTGCTTAGAAGCAGGTTATGAAGTCATTGCAATTGAAAAAGAAGAAACATATTTTACACGTGGTTTAAACCAGATGGATAAAAATTGGGATAAGGCAATAGCAAAAGGAAAGATTACAGAAGCTGAAAAAAATGGCTATCAATCCAGGCTTACTACATCAACACAATGGCAAAGTCTTATAAACGCAGATTGTGTGATTGAAGCTATTATTGAAGATATAGAAAGTAAGAAAGAAGTATTTAGAATTATTGATGAAATTGTTAAAGACCATGCGATTATCGTTAGTAATACGTCTGGTTTAAGTATTACAGAAATAGCAAGTGTCACAACAAAGCCAGAGAGAGTAATGGGGTTTCATTTCTTTAATCCTGTACCTGTAATGAAACTCGTGGAATTGATTCGTGGTTATGATACATCAGAAAAAACGTATCAGCTTTCTAAAGCCTTAGTGGAGTCTTTAGGGAAAACAGCGATTGATGTAAAAGAGTCTCCTTTATTTGCAGTTAATCGTATTTTAGTTCCAATGATTAATGAAGCCATATTTGTTTTACAAGAAGGAGTTGCTAGTGCGGAGGATATCGACCAAGGTATGAGGCTAGGTGCAAACCATCCGATAGGTCCACTTGCATTAGCTGATTTAATTGGATTAGATACACTTTTATTAGTGCAAGATTCACTTTATGAAGATACACAAGATTCGAAATATAGATCAGCTCCTTTATTAAGAAAATTAGTGAGAGCAGGACATTTAGGAAGGAAAACAGGTAAAGGGTTTTATAGCTATTAAGTAAGAAAAATATTTTTTCTGGATTATGAATAGTAAAGGGGCGACATGTTAGTAGTCATAGTCGCCTTTGCATGAGAGATGTTAAAAGGGAGGAAAAAAGATGAGTACTACCATTGGAGAATTATTAGAATGGTCTGCACATAATTATCCAAGCAAAACGGCGTTGATTTATCGAGAAAAAAATCAAAAATATTCATTTGAAGCACTGAATGAGAACGTGAATCGGTTTGCGAATTCCCTCGTTGCATTAGGTGTGAAAAAGGGAGATGTTGTTTCTACATTTCTTTATAATACCAGTGAATTTGTAATAGCATTGTTTGCTTCGGCAAAGATAGGAGCTATTTTCAATCCAATCAACTACCGTCTCACTGCGAGTGAGTTACAATTTATCGTAAATGATGCTAACTCGAAAGTTCTGTTATTTGAAAAAGAGGTAAGATCTATTGTAGATGACGCAAAAGAGCTTGGATTGAATGTTTTAAATTATGTGTACACAGATCCAAATGGTAGCGAACAAGACCTTGATTTTTATCAATTAATGAATGATGGAGATGATGTAAAGCCTGATGTGTCAGTCTCCGAAAATGATCGATATATTATGATGTATACAAGCGGTACAACTGGAAGTCCAAAAGGAGTTCTCCATAAGCATCGAGACATGGTTCATCATAATTTTCTTATGATTGAGTGTATGAAGCTAAGTAAAGATGATATAGGACTTTCCGTGGCACCTTTAAATCATACGGCAGAGCTCCATACTTCCTTTTTACCGAGAGTTATGGTTGGAGCAACCAATATTATCTTACATCATTTTGAGGCTGAACAAGTTATGGAAACAATTGAGGGAGAAAAAGTGACTCATATGTTTGCTGCACCGACAATGGTTAATCTATTATTAAATGTTAAGAATTTTGAATATTACAACATTAATAGTTTGCGGTTACTAGGCTATGGAGGCGCTTCAATGGCTCCAATACTAATCAAGCGTTTTCAAGAAAAGACAAATGCTGATCTTATTCAAATGTTTGGTACAACTGAGATGGGACCTGTAATGAGTGTACTATATGCGGATGAACAATTAGGGAAAGCTGGTTCCGCTGGTAAAACAATTTTAACTCATCAATTAGTTATTGCACGAGTTCCTGAAGAAGGGGTGAGTAATCCTGATAATGAATGCACGGTTGGAGAAACTGGTGAAATTCTAGTGAAAGGACCTTGTATGATGGAATGCTATTATAATCGACCAGAAGCAACAGAAAAAGCAATGGCGTATGGTTGGTATCATACGGGGGATATGGGCTATAAAGATGAAGAAGGTTACGTATGGATTAAAGATCGTATGGATTACATGATTAATTCTGGAGCTGAAAATGTATACCCTCGAGAAGTAGAAGATCGAATACTTGAGCATCCTGATGTATTAGAGGTAGCTGTTATAGGAAAACCAGATATTCAATGGGGACAAAAAGTGGTTGCTTTTATAGTAAATAAAGAGGGAAGTCAACTGACTGAAGAGATAATAGACCAATTTTTATTAGAAGGTAAAGCGTTAGCCAAATATAAACGTCCACGTGAATATTATTTTGTTAATAGTCTTCCGAAAACAACTAGTGGTAAGCTGCAAAAGTTTGTTCTTGTACAACAACTAATCAATATGAGTGAGGAGGGAGCGATATGAGTTTCGAATTGTCTAAGATGCATACTGAAATTAAACAAGAAATTCATCGAATCGCACAACAAAAAATTAAACCAAGAGCGATGGAAATTGATGAAAATGCAGAGTATCCCATGGATGTCTTACATCTTTTAAGTGAATACGGTTATATTGGTGCTAATATGCCTGAAGAATATGGGGGAGCAGGTCTAGATTTATTAAGTTTTTGTTTAATAGTTGAGGAAATTGCAAGAGTCTGTGCCTCATCTTCGCAGGTTGCAGTTGTTCAAGAACTAGGAACTTTACCTATTATGATAGGAGGAGATGAATCACTAAAAAAACGGTATCTACCTCTTCTTGCAACAGGACAAAAAATTGCCGCTTATGCTTTAACTGAACCACAGGCAGGCTCGGATGTAAAAAGCTTAAATACACGAGCAGAGCGTAATGGAAATTCCTATATATTAAATGGTCAAAAGATGTTTATAAGCAATGGTGGAGTAGCGGATGTTTATTCTGTGTTTGCCAAGACAAATCACGGTATTTCAGCATTTGTAGTAGATAAAGATACACCAGGTTTTCAGATTGGAAAGTTAGAGAAAAAGATGGGGATTAAAGGGTCACCCACGGCACAATTATATTTTGAAAACTGCATGATTCCTGTTGAAAATAGAATTGGTGAAGAAGGAGATGGCTGGTTAATAGCCATGAAAACGTTCGATAAATCTCGACCAACCGTAGCTGCTCAAGCCTTGGGGATTGCTCAAGGAGCATTTGATATAGCCTTATCCTATGTTCAAGAAAGAGAGCAGTTTGGAAAGAACATCGCTTCTTTTCAAGGAGTACAATTTATGCTGGCAGATATGGCAACTCAAATTGAGGCGGCAAGAGGTCTTGTTTATAGAGCTGCTTCTAAAGTAAATGAGTTAACTGCTACTGGTAAAAATGCTGAGTTAACCCAAGCATCCTCGATGGCCAAAATGTTTGCTTCAGATGTGGCTATGAAAGTAACGACCGATGCTGTTCAATTGTTAGGTGGGTACGGATTTATTCATGAATACGCAGTTGAGAGAATGATGCGTGATGCAAAAATTACTCAAATTTATGAAGGAACAAATCAAATTCAACGAGTAGTAATTGCTAAAACATTATTAGGGGGACGGTAGAATTGAAATTATTATTTATTCATGGTGCAGGTGGCACAAAAAATAAATGGAGAGCGATTGGTGAGCATTTAAAAGGAGTCTCTTATGATGTCATTGATTTACCAGGTCATGGTGATAACGAGTATAACATTATTACATCCATCCAGGATTATGCAGCATATATTGACCAATCGATAATGGAAGATACAATCGTAATCGGACATTCAATGGGAGGTCTAATTGCTTTAGAATTAGCCAATCGAAATAATCAAATAAAAGGAGTCGTTCTAGCTGCTAGCTTCTATGAACTTCCTGTACATCCAAAATTATTAGAAACTTTAGCAAATGGGGAGTACCCACAATCTTTGTTTCATGCTTCCTATCATCAAGATGCTGGTAAAGAGCTAATAGAAGAGGAGCGGAAAGAGTTAGCATCCGTACCCATAGAGATTGCTTATGCAGATTTTAAAGCATGTCAGGAATATAAAGAAGGTAAAGTATCATTATCAAAGCTTCAAATCCCTATTTGTGCCATTTTGGGTGATAAGGATAAGCTTTTACCTCGTAAATCAGTTGAGATGTTAAAAGAGTTAAAACCTGATATGAAAATAGTAGAAATCAGTGGTTCAGGGCATTATGTTATGTTAGAGAGTCCGGACTCGTTCATTAAGGAATTATTACATTTCATGAAAGATATAAAAGCTCAAACGGTAAAATGATTTTCCAACTAGATTTACTTTATAAAAATAAGGATCCAATCTTTAGGAAATTCAATTGTCGAAGGAGAGATGAGGATGGGAATGTATAAAAAAAGGAAAGATGGTACTGAACAACCATATATGTTAGGTGCGTTAAAGCTCAGATTACCTTTTATTCATTATAAAATGGAATTTCCTGATTGGATTCAGGGAGCTATTCTTTGTGTAGTTCCTATGAGTATTACCGCGATAATGATGGATGTTTTAGGTATTCCTTTTGAATTAGCGATTGCTTTTGTAATAATCAATAATTTTCTTTATTTACTTCATACTCATTTTGGTGATCCTTCTATTGCAGGGTGGATTACTGCAGGTATACCTCTCTATGTTGGATTTTTAACAGGGTTTCCTGAAGGAGAAGAAAGAATTCTTGCGTTAATTGCTTTGCAATTTACTGTGGCCTTGATATTTCTGTTAATGGGAATTTTTAAAGGGGCAGATGTATTAGTGAAAAAATTACCTACATCTCTAAAGGCAGGTATATTATTAGGCGCTGGTTTTGCGGCTGTATTTAAAGAATTTTCGGCAGACGGACGTGTATGGACAATGCCGATTACGATTCTGCTTGGTGCAGCTTTTGGATTCTTTATGATGTTTTCAAATACGGCAGCTCCGCTTAGAGAAAAATATTCTTTTTTTAGATATGTGGCTCAATTTGGAATCGCTATTCCATTTGCGTTGGCTTATATATTTGGGATGATAATTGGAGAAGTTTCTACACCTCAAATAAACTGGGGAATTGTTGCCCTACCTCTTGGAGAAATCTTCACAAATTACAGTGTTTTTAGTATTGGTTTTCCTGATTTTTCATACTTTTTGAAAGCAATTCCTTTAGCTATAGCGGCTTATATTATCGCTTTTGGGGACGTTTTGGTGATAAGCTCTCTTCTGAAAAAAGCAAATGAGGTTCGAGTAGATGAAAAAATAGTGTTTCAAGCTAGTAGAAACAGCATCATAGTGTCTATTCGCAATTTTATTCAAGCATTATTTATGCCTTTTCTCTCTTTATCAGGACCTCAATGGACTGCAGGGCAAGTATTAGTCCTTAACCGTTTTATGAGCAATAATCGATCACAGGTAGAGAGCTATTGGGGAGGAGCAACCGGTATTTTCTGGGGTATGAGCTTTGCTTTATTATTAGGACCAGTCGTCTCTCTTTTTCAACCAGGAATTAATATTGGTATGGCATTAACGATGATGATCCAAGGATATTTATGCGGATATTTAGCAATGGAAATTTTAAATGATAAAGGTAATTTAGAAAAAGGAATTGCTGTTATTATCGGAGCGGTATTAGCGACAAAAGGAGCTGCATGGGGTCTAGGAGTAGGGATTGTATTATGGCTACTTTTAGAAAAAAATTGGGTTAAAAATAATAAAAAATATAGAGAAGAAAAGCAAGTATCGCAATCAAGCTAAATAGATGATGAATTGAAATGTTATTTATAACCAATATAGGTATAATTAGTAAAAGATGATTTGTTGTAGTTTGTAAAGAGAGAATCAGGGGGAGATTGTATTGCTATACATTAATGGTGAATGGAGAAAATCTGTATCAAATCAATTGTTTTCCGTATATAATCCAGCAACTGGTGAAAAAATTGGAGAGGTAGCAGATGGTAATAGGCAAGATGCCGAGGCTGCCATTGTAGCGGCTAAGGAAGCATTTCCAAAATGGGCTGCTCTGTCTGCATACGAAAGATCACAATTTTTATACAAAGCCTACAACATTATGAAGGATCGTAGTGAACAATTAGCTAGGTTAATGACGATTGAGCAAGGAAAACCTTTAAAAGCATCTAGAAATGAAGTCAAATATGGACTTGATTTCCTTCTTTGGTACGCAGAAGAAGCGAAAAGAGTATATGGGCAAACGATTCCAGCTCCGAGATTAGACCAAAGATTTATTGTTCGTCATCAACCTGTTGGTGTGGTAGGGGCAATCACTCCGTGGAACTATCCTATTTCTATGATTACAAGAAAGTTGGCTCCGGCATTAGCTGCTGGATGTTCAATCGTCATAAAATCTGCCGAGCAAACGCCACTATGTGCAATTGAAATAATGAAAATATGTGCCGATGCAGGTATTCCAAAAGGAGTAGTAAATTTATTATCATCTTCTCAGCCAGAAGTGATAGGAGAAGAGTTTTTACAAAATCCTGCGGTGAAAAAAATTACATTTACAGGATCAACAGAAGTCGGCAAAATGATTGCGGGAAAAGCGGCAAGGCAGGTGAAAAGAGTTTCAATGGAGTTGGGTGGGCATGCTCCTTTTATCGTTTTAAAGGACGCAGATCCAATACATGCTGCTAAGGGTGTGTCTCTTGTTAAATTTTTAAATACTGGTCAAGCATGCATTAGTCCTAATCGAATATTTGTACATGAATCCATTGCTGAAAAATTTATTAACACCTTGAAAAAAAGAGTAGAGCAATTAAAAGCGGGAAATGGATTAGAAGAAGGAATTAGCATTGGACCTTTAGTTGATGAGGCAGCAATCGAAAAAATTGATCGACAGGTTTGTGATGCTGTTGAGAAAGGGGCTGCTGTCATTACAGGTGGCCGAAGACTGACAGAAAATGAACTAGATAAAGGAATTTTCTACGCTCCAACTATTTTATCTGGGGTAATCGAGGATATGGAGATATATCGTCAAGAAACGTTTGGACCTGTTGCTCCTATCATTATCTATAAGCATTTTGATGAAGTTATAGAGATGGCAAATGATACGAACTATGGACTTGCTGCATATGTATATACGAATAACCTTACAAAAGCCATGAAAGCTTTTGAACAGTTGAATTTCGGAATAATTGGAATTAATGACATCAACCCTACAGCTGCAGCGGCTCCGTTTGGAGGAATGCAAGAAAGTGGTCTTGGTCGTGAGGGTGGTAAAGAAGGTATAGCCGAATACTTGGAAACGAAATTAGGAGGATTCTCGCTATAACGACAATTCTCAAAAAAAGCTGTGAAAAGAATAGTAAATCTCTTTTCACAGCCTTTTTGAATGGTTGATATATCTTCTAAAAGATACTGAAGAAATATGGGGCTAATCCACAGTTCTTCGATGTATAATTGGAGCTATTGCTCACTTATTTCAATAACGGTCCCAGTTGAAGCGTCTGCTACGAATGATAATTGTTTTTGCTCATCATCAGTGATTTTTGTTAATCCGCCTTTAAATACATCGTATTCTAGCCCGCTTTTTACATATTTTTCAGGCTTCATTAAAATCCAAGAACCGATAATTTTGCCTTCTTGTTTCATTGCATTTTTTACTTTTGATAAAATTTCATCAGGAGATTGCTGCGCGTATTTTTCTACTGTGCATTTTGCTGCGTATCCACATGCAAAACCAATTGCCACTCCAAGAGCTAAATCTTTCCATTTCATTATTCATTTCCTCCCACAATTTTGTAGCAAAACATCTTAATCTACATGTTTTATAAAAGAATATAGAGAGTAACACCATGGATGGTCTTTTTTACTCTGAATTATAAATATATAATTCTAGAGAGTATTATTAGGATTTTTTTAATAGTAATATGACGAAATGTATGTGTTAATCCTGTAGTATTATTTAGCGTGAGTGCCTATTCCATCAATGGCTTATCAAATCGTTCCAAAGGTTAAAAACCAACTTTTGGTTGTTCGTCTTACTTTAGTTGGAGCTGTAGGATATAGGGCATAACTGTTCCTTACTTGTTGGCACTTCATTTTTTTATCTTTTGGTGGTAATTGTAACGATTACATTTTCAGAATAAATTTAAGTTTTAACTTCTTTATATTCTTCTATTAAGTATACAAGAGTATAGTAACAACTTCAATTTAACATTTTTTGATCGAAAACGGATATGAATCTTTTCTTTTTACATATAAAAGGAAATAAGATTTTACAAGATCCTATAGAATTTCCAGGTAATTTGTTGGTGTCAGGGTATATCTTTCGGTAAAATAAAAGAAATAAAGACATTTCAGATAATAAAGGAGTAGAACTATGAACCAAGAATCTTTACATCTATATAAAACATTAACAGAACTTCCAGGAGCTTCTGGTTTTGAGCATGAAGTTCGTAAATTTATGCGTTCAGAGCTTTCAAAATACAGTGATGAAATTGTTCAAGATGGATTAGGAAGTATTTTCGGGGTGAAAGTAGGAGATGGAACAGGACCTACCGTTATGGTCGGTGGCCATATGGATGAAGTAGGATTTATGGTAACTTCCATTACTGACAACGGTCTTATTCGCTTTCAAACGTTAGGAGGTTGGTGGAGCCAGGTTTTACTTGCTCAAAGAGTACAGATTATTACTGATCAGGGTCCAATTATTGGTGTAATAGCATCTATACCACCTCATTTATTAGATGAAACACAACGTTCAAAACCAATGGATGTTAAAAATATGCTTATTGATGTTGGAGCAGATGATGCCGAGGATGCAAAAAGAATTGGAATTAAGCCAGGACAACAAATTGTTCCAATTTGTCCGTTTACACCAATGGCTAATAAGAAAAAAATCTTAGCGAAAGCATGGGATAATCGTATCGGCTGCGGTTTAGCTATAGAGTTGTTAAAAGAAGTTCAAAATGAAAAATTACCGAATATTTTATATTCTGGTGCAACTGTACAAGAAGAAGTTGGATTAAGAGGAGCACAAACTGCTGCTAATCTGATTAAACCAGATATTTTTTATTGTCTCGATGCTAGTCCTGCTAATGACATGTCAGGTGATAAGGATGTTTTTGGTAAGCTTGGAAAAGGTGCTTTACTTAGAATTTTTGATCGTTCAATGGTTACGCATACGGGGATTCGAGAATTTGTTTTAGATACAGCTGAATCCAATAACATTCCATACCAATATTTTGTATCCCAAGGTGGGACAGATGCTGGACGAGTGCATATAAGTAATGATGGTGTGCCAAGTGCTTTCGTAGGGATATGCTCTCGATATGTACATACTCATGCTTCTATCATTTCAGTAGATGATTATGAGGCAGCAAAAGAATTACTGGTTACACTTGTTAGAAAAACAGATCAAGCAACTGTAGATGCTATTAGAGGGATATAAACGATGAAAATTGCGATTGGAAGTAATAATCCAGCTAAAATTGAAGCTGTCCAAAAAACATTTACAGGAAGAAATAATCAGATTATCCCAATGAATGTCTCTTCAGGTGTATCGGAGCAGCCATTTTCTGATGAGGAAACGATTCAAGGAGCTATTAATCGGGCACAAGCATGTTTGAGAGAAACAGAAGCTCAAATAGGTATTGGCTTAGAAGGTGGAGTCGTTCAAACTTCATACGGATTATTTTTATGTAATTGGGGAGCATTAGTAATAGATGGAAAAGAACCTATTATAGCTGGAGGAGCAAGAATTCCATTACCAAAAGAAATTACAGAAAGACTCTTATTAGGGGAAGAACTTGGTCCGATAATGGATGACTTTACAAAACAAAAAAATATACGAAAAAAAGAAGGAGCTATAGGCATTTTTACGAATGAAGCGATAACGAGAAGCCAAATGTTTGAGCATATTATGAAAATGCTTATGGGTCAATATGAATACAAGGGCTATAATAGTATGGATTAGATGAGGTGGAAATATATGAGAGTAAGGAAAAGACTTTCTTTTCTCCTTATTGTGTGCTTGTCATTATTGCTTCTTTCAGCTTGTTCTAAGAATATTGAAGAAGAAAAAGACAAAGCAATGGACGCGGCAGAAAGTACGTTTATGGATGTTCCGAAAAAAACGAATACGAAAAGTGGCGATACGAAGTTTTTCTTACCTTCTGGCTATAAGGTAAAAGAAGAGAAAGAATATAATATTATGTTAGAGAAAAAAGATAATCCAGTACTTATTTTCATTAATCCAAATGAAAAGGAAACTAGTACTGTGATTAAAGAAAGTGTTGAAAAAAATAATGATCAGTATTTAGACTATACGGTCTTTAAACAAGAAGGAAGAATAGGTGTGGTTTCCATTCGAGAAATCTCATCAGATAAATACGAGTTAACGATTGCAGTAGGTGGAGTAAAGGTAACAACTGAAACAACTTCGAAAGATATTACCAAATATGCTGAAGAGATGATGAAAATCGCTTCATCCATTAAACAATAGGGCTGTCTCAAAAGGGTTTAAAATCCCTTTTGAGAAGCCCTACGTTTTTGATTTTAAAAAATGTTATGTTTTTTGTGTGTTTTTACTACTTTCTAAAAAAGCTGATATGCTTAGCTTCTTTTCTCATTTATCTAAGGAATCTTCGTGTGAATGAATATGAAATGAACTAATTGTATTTTGTAAATCATTTGCTATGAAACTAAGTTGTGTGGCTGCTTCACTTACTTGCGATATTGCATGAAGCTGGCTTTCACTTGATGCGCTTACTTCTTCTGATACGGAAGTGGATTGTTCAGAAATAAGATAAATGTCTTTCAGTTTCCCATCAAGGTTACGATTAGATTGATGGATATCATGAATGGAATTTTGAATTTGTTTCATTTTTTCTGTAATTTGCATTATAAAATGAACGATTGTATTAAAAGCTTGCTTAGTAGACATAACTGATTGACTTTGTGTCTCTTTATATTCATTAAACTTTTCAGAATCGGCTAAAAGAATGTTCATTTGATTATTCATCGCATTAATTAATTGTTGAATATGTAAAGCTTCCGTTTTCGTTCTTTCGGATAACTTTCTTACCTCGCTAGCAACGACTGCAAAACTTTTTCCGGCTTCACCAGCTCTCGCTGATTCTATAGCAGCATTTAGAGCAAGTAAATTCGTATTTTCAGCTATTTCTTGTATCGTATAAACAATACTAGAAATATTAGTCGATTTTGCAGCTGCTTGCTGTACTTGTGTAGTTACATGATTTGCCAAATATAAAAACTGTTTAGATATATTTTCAAGTTCGTTAATGATCTCAATCCCAGTCTGCCCTTGTTTTTCTGTCAATGTTGCTGTTTCAAAGATATTTTTACTTAAGGTTTCTGATTCATGAATAGCTAATGATACTTGATTGACAATTTCTGTTCCATCTTCAAGTTTACTAGTTTGTTGAGTGGCTCCAACAGCTACTTGTTTGATAGCAGCATGAACTTCAGTTGATTGAGCTGTTGTCTCCTCAGAAATAGCAGCTAGTTGTTGGGATGCTGAATTTAATTGTTCCGCTGATTGTAAAACATGTCTTACGGTGTTTTCCATTTTACTAGCCATATCATTAAATGTATGAGCGAGTTCTCCAATCTCATCCTTCGTTGATACATCAACCCTATAACTTAGATTGCCAGCACCTATTTTTTCTGCACCCTCTTTTAATTGATGAATAGATTTTTGTATGGAAGTCGTTAAGAGATATCCAATAAGTAAAAGAAGAAATACTATAGCTAAACTTAGTATAAAAAGAAGAGTTGAAAGCTGATTTTTTTTCTTATCTAATGACAGTTGCAGTGACTTTTTTTGAGCAGAAACCTCTTTTTCTAATAAAGAAACTTCGGATTCAATCGTTTTAGTACTATGATCAAATTTATCCATGAATCTATCTGTTTCTTGATATGTTGCGATGGTTATATAAAAATTCCATAAGTACTGATTGAACTGATCTTGAATAGAAGGGATTGATTTTAAATCATTATCCAATTTTTTAGAATTATTAGTAAATTGAATGTATATATCTCCATTTTTTGTTAAGTAATAGAGATTTTCTAGCGTTCTTAATGAATCAAATTGCTTCTCAATAGCTTGCTTTTTTTCTTTTTTAGTAAGAAGAATGAATTGTTTAGCTGCTTGATTTGTTTCTAAACGCTGTCCCTCGTTCGGATTATAACCAATTTCTTTATATTTATCATCTAACGTTTTGAAATTTAATTGGTATTCTAAGATTCCTTGTTCAATAGCATGTATATGTTTTTTTAGGTCTTTATTTTTACTAAATTTTTTATTAAAGTTTTTCGTACTCTTTTCCATTTGTTCAATTTCAGTTATTACTTGTTTCGATATTTTTTCTTGAGGATTTAATATGTATTGTTGCTGATTTCTTAGAAATTGCGTCATTCCAATTTTAATTTCTTTACTAATAATAACAGCTTCAGATAAAGCTTGAATTTCTTTCTCTTTTTGATTTTTTAAGTTGTTTGAAATGGTATGAATAGTAAAAAATAAAATCATTCCAATCGTTGAAAGTAGTAGAATAAAAATAATTTTTGCTCGGATAGATTTCATAATAGTTATATCGTCCCCTTTTCAATATTTAACAATATATGAAATAAATACTATTATAGATTTTTATTTATCATTAGACAATGTATAAAGACATATAATAGTTTTTCTTCTCTCATTAAAAAGAGATTTTAATATAACTAAATAACTATTTTACTTTGAGTTATTTTAGATAATGGTAGTTCATTAGGTTTGGTTTCTGATGAAAAATAGTACTTTATTAGCTAATCAGAGTTGACTAAGACACTTATGCTTTTCTTATATGTTGGAGTTGAAAGAAATCTTTGTTATGATTACTGTATTATAAAGATTATTAAGATTCTGGAGGGTACATTTGATGAAAGTATTAGAAAGTGAAAAGCAGTTTAAAGAGCTAAAAGACAATAGTAAGGTTGTATTTTTATTTTCAGCTGATTGGTGCCCAGATTGCAGATTTATTGAGCCATTTATGCCAGAAATTGAAGCGGAATTTGAAGATTATACTTTTGTTTATGTTGACAGAGATCAATTTATAGATATATGTGCAGAAAATGATGTTTTTGGAATCCCAAGTTTTGTTGTCTATAGCTTTGGATCGGAATTAGGTAGATTTGTTAATAAAGACCGTAAAACAAAAGAAGAAATTCAAAGCTTCTTACAATCGTTATAAATTCTCTTTCAAGGAGAAGAGCCATGAAGATAACTAGTAAAAAAATAAAAAATCTGCTTTGTGAGCAGCTGCAAGATAATAATCGTACATTTTCTTATGATGCTGAGAAAGAAGAATTGAGAATAGAAAATAGTACAACTAAAAAAGGCATTACCATATCTTTACCACCAATCGTTGCTAAAGCTGAGGTTGCTTTGGATGCAACAATTCAAGAAACGGTATATTATGTTACTGAAGCATTGCAAGTGATGGGAAATGTTCAGAGCCTTGAGAATAAAGAAGAACATATTTATCCAGTCATAAGAAGTACATCGTTTCCGATGAAGGATCAAGATGATATTGCATTTGTTACAGATGAGCATACTGCAGAAACAAGAGTGTACTACGCTCTTGATTTAGGTAATACTTATCGATTGATAACAGAGCCTATGCTTGAACAAAATGGCTGGTCAGTTGAGAAACTTAAGTTACGAGCTATGGATAATTTAAATAAGCTATCATTAGTAACGGCACGAGATACTGTTGCTGGTAATATATTTTATTTTGTTAGTTCAAAAGATGGGTATGATGCAAGTAAAATTTTGAATGAAGAATGGTTAAAGTACATGAGAAGTCAAGTAGAAGGCGATATGGCTGTAGCTGTTCCTCATGGAGATGTATGTATTGTTGCTGATATTAGAAACGATACAGGCTATGATGTACTTGCGCAAATGTGTATGAGCTTTTTTGCAAGTGGGCATGTACCAATTACAGCGTTATCATTCCTTTATCATGATGATAGACTTGAACCGATATTTATATTAGGAAAAAACAAGACAAACAAATAAACATAAAGGCTATCCCAAAGTGAATCAATCCAAACTTCACGACTATTTTTATCTGATATCTTGTTGTATTTAAATTAGAGGATAAGAAAATAGTATGAAATTCATGGATTGATTATCTATCCATAAGCGGCGTTTAGGAAAAAAGTGACACTGCTGGAAGGTCCACTAGTTGGGATGCTTTTTTTTTTACTCGAAATTTTCAAAAATACTGCTAAAATAAAGAGATGAATAATAGTTTTTAGAAAGAGTGATTTATTTGAAATGGCTTAAAAAATTGAAAAAGTGGTTTAAAGCCGATGCAGTATACGAAATTGAAGAAATCATTCTTCAAGATGATGAAGAACTTGACTTAAAAGCATTAAAAGATAAAGGTGTAAAAATAACAAATGAACACCAAAGTCAATTCTTTACTCAACCTAAAAAAGCTGCTGCTGTTAAAAAACAAGATGATTTACATGATTTCCAAACGAAATCTAAAGATATAAATGCGAAAATAAATTACCAATATCCAAAGGGAGAATTCCGTTTTCCTTTACCTATTGATCAGTCAAATGAAGGTAGAAAGAAGCCGAAGGTAAACAGGCAAAATGTTAATACTCATCGAGAAAACAATAATGAAAAAAGAACAATAAAAAAAGAGCCTGTACTCTCAGCTCGAAAAGAGGTTATTAAGGAGAAAAAAAGACCTTTTCGCCCAACAGAAACACCTTCACCTGTGTATGGTTTTCAACAAAGGCCTCTTAAGCAAATGGAGGAAGAAAAAGAGCAAAAGATTTCATCTGTTAAGGTGAATGAAGAACGATATTCTCATGCTACTAAAGAGAAGGATCATACCCAAGCCGATTCTAAGCAAATTTATGACAACGTACAAAAAAACGGTGGAGTAGAAGAAAGTAAAGTTGCTCTATCTAATGATCGTTATTTAGAAGTGGAAACTAATAAATCAGTCTCTAATGAAAACATAATTGGAAGAGTAGAAGAGGTAGAGGCAAATGCTCCTATCACTGAAAAACAACTTGATAAACCTGAAATGAAAAAAGAATTCAGTAATCAAGTGCAGGATGAAATGACAATTGAAAGCGATGCAATCTCTCAGATTCAATTGCAAACAGAACAAGCAAAACATTATACTGCAACTGCAATAGAACAGGATACCTTGTTAGAATCCGTAGATGAAGAACTTACTTTATCTTCAGGCCAAGAGGAAGTTTCTCAATTAACTGCAGAGCATACTGAGTCACCAATTGACTTATACGAAGAAGCATATTTAGCTGATAGTTTGGTAGTAGCTCCTCTTATTGAAGAAGCTGATGAAAAGGAACAAAGTGTGGATTCCCAAAATAATAATTTTGTGGAAGATCAAATAGATTCTGAAAAGGACGCTGGAGTAGCAAAAGCTGACGAAGCAAACTATGATGTCTCTGAAAGTGCTTCATTAATAGTTGAAGACTCTATTAATGACCCTATTGAACGTCCGAAAAAGAAACATATCCCTTTTAATGTTGTAATGCTTAGACAAGATAAAGCAAAGTTAAATAAGCAAACAAATTTGTCTGAAAAAAAAACGATTCAATTTGAGGAACCAAAGGTAGAAGCCATTGATAACAAGGTAGAACCAAAGCAAATAGATTCAGATTTACCTTATTATCAGTTTCCATCTTTGCAACTGTTACATCCAGCAATAGAAGGTGAAAATGACGATACTTGGTTAGATCAACAAGGCTTCATGTTAAATGAAACATTACATAACTTTAATGTTCGAGCTAAAGTTGTAAATATTACTCAAGGCCCAGCTGTTACACAGTTTGAAGTCCAACCAGAAGCTGGTGTCAAAGTAAATAAAATAACGAATTTAACAGATGATATAAAGCTTTGCTTAGCTGCTCAAGATATCCGAATGGAAGCACCGATACCGGGTAAGCATACAATTGGTATTGAAATTCCAAATCGTAAGAGCAGACCCGTTTTTTTAAGAGAGATTTTGGACAGTCCAGCTTTTTTAGAAAGTTCATCTCCTCTTACTGTTGCTTTGGGATTAGATATTACAGGATCTCCAGTAGTAACGGACTTGCGTAAGATGCCTCATGGATTGATTGCAGGTGCAACGGGTTCCGGGAAGAGTGTTTGTATTAATACAATGTTAGTGAGTCTCCTGTATAAGGCGACGCCACAAGAGCTTAAAGTATTGTTGATTGATCCTAAAATGGTTGAGTTAGCGCCATATAATGATATTCCACATTTAGTAAGTCCTGTTATTACGGATGTGAAAGCTGCTACTGCGTCTTTAAAATGGGCTGTCGATGAAATGGAAAGTAGATATGAAAAATTTGCTCATGCTGGTGTAAGAGATATTGGACGATTTAATAAAAAAGCCGAGGAAGCAGGACAATTGGCTGATAAGATGCCTTATATTGTTATTGTTATCGATGAATTAGCTGACTTAATGATGATGTCTCCGGCTGAGGTTGAAGAATCAATCTGTCGTATTGCACAAAAGGCGAGAGCATGTGGAATTCATTTAATTGTAGCGACACAAAGGCCTTCCGTTGACGTTATTACTGGTTTAATAAAAGCTAATATTCCAACAAGAATTGCCTTTTCTGTCTCTTCACAAGTAGATTCTAGAACAATTATTGATAGTGTAGGAGCTGAAAAACTACTTGGTCGAGGCGATATGTTGTTTTTGGAAAATGGTTCTTCAAAAACAGTTCGATTGCAAGGAACATTCGTTAGCGATGAAGAAATCGAGGATGTAGTTAATTTTGTTAAAAAAGAACAAGAACCACAATACTTATTCCAACAAGATGACTTATTGGCAAAGGCACAAGTTTCGGATGAAAGAGACGAATTGTTTTTTGATGCATGTGAATTTATTGTCGATCAAAATGCTGCTTCAACATCTAGTCTGCAAAGAAGGTTTCATATTGGATACAATAGAGCTGCAAGATTAATAGACATGATGGAGAGCCATGGTATCGTATCAGAAGCTCGCGGTAGTAAACCACGCGATGTACTCATGACTAAAGCTGACATGGAAGAATGGGTTCAGCTTCAAGAGAAGCAAATGCGATAATAGATTAAAATAGAACGTTTGAGACTTATCCTGATATATAAGTTTTACAATAAAGTGAAGCTTAAAAATCGTTTGTCAAAACATAAAGTGGTATTCTTAATATACGTGTTGATTTGTACGACATACGATGAAAAAAGAGGGATATATTGGTTATGAAGGAAATCGAATTAAAACTTCAAGGGAAGATTAACAGATTGACGAATCGAACGTTTAAATTTGATTCGCGTGTTAAAGATGGTTGGTTTTCTGCTGTATATTTTTTAAAGGCAAAAGAGATTGCAGAAGAATTTTGTCCTGAAAACGAAGTTGTTATGCAATTTTTTCAAAGGAAAAAAGCTGTACTATGTGGGACAGATGAAGTAATTTCATTGATTAAAGAATTTGCTACTAAACCAGAAGAGCTTGAAATATACTCTTTAAGTGATGGTGATATGGTCGAACCCTTTGAATCTGTATTAACAATAAAGGGACAGTATCAAAACTTTGGATTCTTAGAAGGTTTAATTGATGGAATTCTATCTCGTAGAACATCTGTAGCTACGAATGTATATAATGTTGTAAAAGCGGCAAAAAGTTCAGGTGTTCAAAAACCGGTTATCTTTATGGGAGATAGGGATGATCATTATACGCAACAAGCTGGGGACGGATATGCTGCATATATAGGTGGATCAACAGCTCAAGCTACTCATGCAATGAATGAATGGTGGGGTAAACAAGGTATGGGTACGATGCCCCATGCGCTTATTCAACTATTTGATGGTGATATAGTTGCTGCCTGTAAAGCGTATCATAGGAAATTTCCTGAGGATACTCTTACAGCATTAGTTGATTATAATAATGATGTCATAACAGATTCATTAAAAGTAGCAAGAGAATTTGGTGATTTGTTAAAAGCGATTCGTATCGATACATCTAGAACCCTAATTGATAAATATTTTTTGAGAAATCAGCATGTATTAGGTACATTTGACCCAAGAGGGGTAAATGCTGAATTGATTTTTGCACTTCGAAAAGCATTGGATGACGAAGGTTATCATCATGTGAAAATAATGGTTAGTGGTGGATTTACAGTTGAGAGAATTGAAGAGTTTGAGAAGCAAGGCGTTCCTGTAGATATGTATGGAATAGGGAGTAGTTTACTTAAAGTAAATGTAAGTTTTACAGGGGATAATGTTATGCTAAATGGTAAACCTCAAGCTAAAGAAGGGCGGAAATATAGGCCAAATCCGCGCTTGGAAAAAGTGGATTTATTAGATTGATTACTAGTTCGGAATATAACTTTTGAACTAGTAGAAACGAGTCCATGGAGAGTTTGGCATGAAAAACTTATTTGTGCTATAATATTTTTTTAGGAGTATAGAATAAATTACTCTCATTTTTTAGAAATTAAAACTGAGTGTTTGGCTAAAAAATGTATAACGTCATATGCTGTACTGCAGTAAGACGATTGTTGGAGGTTCCCGTATGACTGTTTACCATTTTGTTGGTATTAAAGGATCTGGTATGAGTGCACTTGCACAAATACTTCATGATAAAGGATATAATGTTCAAGGTTCAGATATTGAAAAAGATTTTTTTACTCAAATAGCATTAGAAAATGCTGGCATACCTATTTTACCTTTTGATGCGAATAACATTAAGAGTGATATGACAATTATTGCAGGAAATGCCTTTCCTGATACGCATGAAGAGATTCAGAAAGCGATTGAGCTAGGACTACCTATCATTCGCTATCCAAAATTTTTAGGTGAATTTATTAACAACTATACAAGTGTTGCAATTACTGGTGCTCACGGAAAAACATCAACTACCGGCTTATTAGCGCATGTAATAAGTGGTGCTAAATCTACTTCTTACTTAATTGGAGATGGAACTGGTAAAGGTGAAAAAGATTCGGAGTTCTTCGTTTTTGAAGCATGTGAATACCGTCGTCACTTTTTATCCTATCATCCAGACTATGCTATCATGACAAATATTGATTTTGATCATCCGGATTATTTTGAAAGTCTGGACGATGTTTTCCAAGCATTTCAGGAAATGGCACTTCAAGTTCATAAAGGAATTATCGCTTGTGGTGATGATCGTGAGCTTCAAAAAATTCAAGCGCGAGTTCCGGTTATTTTTTATGGATTTAATGAAGAAAATGATTTCCAAGCGCGTAATATTTCTACATCAAAAGAAGGAACAACTTTTGATGTTTTCGTAAGAAATACTTATTATGAAACATTTACAATTCCTACTTTTGGTAATCATAACGTGTTAAATGCATTAGCTGTTATCACACTATGTAAATACGAAGAAATTGATGCTGAAGTTGTAAAACAACAGTTATTGTCTTTTACTGGTGTAAAAAGAAGATTTTCTGAAAAGGTAATTGGTACACAGATTTTAGTGGACGACTATGCACATCATCCAACTGAAATTAAAGCAACAATTGATGGAGCTAGAAAAAAGTATCCAGATCGAAATATTATTGCAGTATTCCAACCACATACTTTTACAAGAACTCAAAAGTTCCTAGATCAATTTGCCGAAAGTCTTAACTTAGCTGATAAAGTGTTCTTATGTGATATATTTGGATCAGTTAGGGAGCACCAAGGTAAATTGACGATAAATGATCTGCTAGATATTATTCCAAATGGTGAACTACTTTTAGAAGAAGATCCTTCACCGTTAAAAGAGTACAATAATAGTGTGATTTTGTTTATGGGTGCTGGAGATATACAAAAATTCCAAAAATCATATGAAAACTATTTAAATCAATAGAATCTGTACAAATAGTAAAAAGGGGCTGTCTGAAAGGTGATTTTTCATCACTTTTCAGACAGCCCCTATGCTTTATGTTATTTTTGGTTAAGAGAAAAAGTATGAAAGTAACATAAAATGTAAGAGGGTGTCCATCTAACTTTTGGACACCCTCTTTTTATTGACGTTACTTTACGTCACTTACAGAATTTTTATTTTAAGTTTTCAGGGTTTAGACATTCTAACTCAGGAATGACGAAGCGTCCATCTTTACGAATCAATACATCATCAAAATATATTTCTCCTCCGCCGTAATCAGGACGTTGAATATTTACTAAATCCCAATGGATGTTCGATGAATTACCGTTAAATGCTTCATCATAACATTGACCAGGAGTAAAGTGGAAGCTACCATCGATTTTTTCATCAAAAAGGATATCTTGCATTGGATGTAAAATATAAGGATTTACTCCAATTGCAAATTCTCCAACGAAACGAGCACCTTCATCAGTATCAAATACCTTGTTAATTCGTTCTGTATCATTAGCTGTTGCTTCAATGATTTTACCATCTTTAAAAGTTAGTTTTACATTTTCAAAAGTGAAACCTTGATAAGGTGAAGGCGTATTGTATGAGATAACACCGTTAACTGAATTTTTTACTGGTGCAGTGAAAACCTCACCATCTGGAATATTCATTTCTCCGGCACATTTAATAGCAGGTATATCTTTAATGGAGAATGTTAAATCTGTACCAGGTCCAGTTAAGCGAACTTTATCTGTTTTATTCATTAAATCAACCAAGCTATCCATTGCTTGACTCATCTTACTATAGTCTAAGTTGCAAACATTAAAATAAAAATCTTCAAAAGCTTCAGTACTTGTTTTAGCTAGTTGTGCCATAGAATTCGTAGGGTATCTCATAACGACCCATTTTGTTTTAGGAACACGGATTTCACTATGTACTTTTTTCTGAATTGTATCTCCTTGGATTTTCATTTTATCAGCTGGAACATCAGCAAATTCATTGATATTGTCTCCAGCTCGAAGTCCGATATAGGCATCCATTTCTTTCATGACATTCGCTTCAAATGCTGCCATCATTTCATATTGCTCTTTTTGTGCACCTAATAACAGGGAGCGATCAACCTGATGATCTTTTAAAGAGACAAAAGGATATCCACCAGCTGCATAAGCTTCTCTTACTAGAGCTTTAACAAGGTCTTTTTGTAGACCAAAATTTTCGATTAAAACCTTTTCTCCTTTTTGAAGTTTAACCGAATAATTGATTAAATTTTTAGCCAATGTATCAATTCTTGGATCTTTCATTATCTATAACCTCCATTGTATTAAGAACGTATGATATGGTACTTTTGGTATGAAGACTCTTCTTAATAAAGAAATTGATTTGAGCTTTCGACTATCATAGTTCTATTTTATATTGTACCCGAATTTTATTATAATTTTTAGTAATATATCTTTTGCGAATATAATGAAGAAGTAATATTTTTTTCGGTGCTTTCGCTAATGAATAGTTTATAATGTATAAAAAAGGGTACTATTGAATAGTATCTTCCTTGGAGGTGTTAAAATATGGAAATTATTTTGTATCTAAGTGCTGCTTTAGCTGCCATAGCATTTTTTATTTTAGTTATCTATTTAACGAAGACGCTTAAATCATTGCAAGTGACACTTGATAGTGTATCTCATACTTTAACTGGTTTAGAAAAACAGTTGCAAGGATTAACTACGGAGTCTACGTTATTATTGAATAAAACAAATGCTTTGGCTGAGGATTTACAAAAGAAATCCGAAAACTTAAATACAGTTGTTGATGCTGTTAAAGGTATAGGTACATCAATTCAAGATTTTAATACATCTATACAAAAAGTATCAGTGAAAGTAGAACAAGAATTGGAGCAGAATCAAGATAAGATTGCTCAAGTTGTTCAGTGGGGAAATGCCTTTTTTGAATTACGTAATCTATGGCAAAGAAAAAGAGCTGAAAAGAAATCATCTACTACTGTAAATCCTACATACACAATTGAGAAAACTGATCAAGTTGATAAGAAGAGTTTTGTACGCTCACGTAACTAATTCGAAAAATATAAAAAGTGAGGAGATCCATTATGATGACTAATGATAATCAAAAAGACTATTTAAGAGAGAGTTCAAAAACGAATATAGACAATAGTTCAAATAGTTGTAAAGGTTTTATGATTGGTGCTGTAATTGGTGGAATAGTAGGAGCAGCAACAGCTCTTTTCTTAGCTCCGAAATCAGGAAAAGAATTACGCGGTGAACTTAATGAAAAAGCAAAACATTTATCAGAGAAAACAGATCAAATCAAACATACTGCAGTGGAAAAAAAGGATTTAATTAAACATAATGTAGCTGAAAAAACTGAAAAAATTAGAGAAGTAGCTAAAGAAAAAGGAACTGAATTTGCAGAAGCAGCAAAAGCGAAAACAAGTTCATTGACTAATACTGTATCGAAGCAAACATCTACAATCATTGAAAATGTGAAAAATATCAAAAAGAGAGATAATGATGATAACAATGAAGTAGAACCAGCAAATACAGTTGAATCGACTAAAGAGGCTGTTGAAGGTAAAACTAGCTCAGATCAAGCTCAGTCGATACTTGAAGAAACTGAAAAAGCTTTACAAGAAGCTGAAACGAGAATAAAAGAATAGTTGAAGGTACACTATAGTAATAATTGGATTGTTAAATGGGGCTGTTTAAAAAGTGATTTCATCACTTTTTAGACGCCCTTCAGCTTTATATAGCAGGAATTGTTTATAATCGCATAAGGAATTGATTATTTTCTAGATGCTAAGCAAATGGAATATTGCTTTATAAACCAGTTGAGATTTAATGGATCTTTTTAACGCTTTCGAATGTTATTGCTGTTCTTGCATGAATCCCAGGAATTTCCACCGTTTATACAAATGGTATCAAAGAGTGCATTCAAAAAAGAAAGGATGATAAATTTTGGCATTAGAGCATATTTCTACAGAACAACAGTTAGAGGGATATTTGGACAAAGAAAGATTTATGTTATTTAAACATAGCGCTACTTGTCCTATTAGTGCTGAAGCCTTTAAAGAATATCAACATTTTAATGATCAACACCCTGAGGTACCAGCTATTTATTTAATCGTTCAAGAAGATCAAGAGCTTTCGCAATTTGTAGCGGAAAAGTTTCATGTAAAGCATCAATCACCTCAAATGATTATTTTTAAAAATGGAAATGTAGCATGGCATGAATCTCATTGGCGCATAACAGTTGAATCGATATCAAAGGCGTTAGAAGAAGAGCAAGGTTGACAAAAATGAAAGGCTATCTAAAAAGTGTTGGAAAAGACTTTTTAGATAGCCTATTTTGTGTTTGTTCATTAATTCTCTCTGTGGGCTGAAGCGTTCAGATTTGCTTTATTGCTAGTAGTAGGCCACATGATTCTTAAATCATCCCCAGGATTTAGTTCTTCATGGAACCCAACCTCTTTATTATTTTTTATAATGATAAATCTTCCATTAGCAACCTTAGGTAAATCAATATTTACATAGCGAAATAAGTCTTGAAATATAAAGGGTTCTACTTTGTTTTGTACAATTTTTAATTTTTCACCGTATTTTAATGGATCTTTTTCTTGTAATAGTTGCTTATATCGATAAAACTCCGTTACATTCTTAGATAATGTAACAATGTTTCCGTTAAATGATACTGGTATTGAATGATGTAATTTAATGTTAAGGGAATCAGCTACATCACCCAGCGTTGGTGTAGTGGAGGATTCAATCTGAATGATATCCCCATCTTCAAATGAAGAAGAAAGCGCCACATCCAAACCATTTTTCGTTATTCTTCCTGAGTATTTATTAAATGAATAAGCTTTATCATTTAAATAAATCGTAAACGGCTGTAGTTGATTAAGTAATTGATGTAAGTTAAGAGCTTTTATAAGAGATTCAATTGTTTCGGGAAGTTTACAAATAAGTTCATCACGATCATCAACGACTTCTTCACTATTAACAACAACACCATTCTTTTTAATAACTGCTTCAATTACGTATTTGGTTTGATTAATGATAACAGTCTTTCTAGGAATATCATCTAATAAATCCTTTATGAGGACATCCGAGGAGGTGCCGTCATTTCCTTTTTCAACAAATATTTCATCGTTTTCATTAATCGTATCATCGATAGAGGTAGGTTGGTTATTTAATAAAAGAATGGGTGGACGACCATGAATACCAGGAATTGTAATCGTTTGACCATTTACATTGACCATTTTGGCCATTCCCGGTTTTCCATAAAGTTTATTCACCTTAATTCCAGATGCTAATAAACAATCTCCAACAGTTAGTTTTTTCATATTAAACAAACGTACAGGCATTTCATTGACCTTAACTGTAATATAATGTACAGGATTTTTTTGAGCAGCTAGCGCTATTCCAATTGGTGTAACGAGCTCTGGTCCTTGCTGAACATCAGTATCTATCGTTAGGTTTTGGATAGCGTCAATGCCTCTTACAGCAACTCTATTAGAAGTCATTTGTAATTGTTCGGCTATAAGACTAGGAAGTTGTGGAGTAAGACTTCCTCCTCCAACAAGCATAACCGCTTTTGGAGGCTTATTATTATTAAGATTTAGTATTTCTGAACTAATGCTTTCAGCTAATTTAATCAGTGTAGGTTTTATCTTTTCAATGACTTCACTAGAAGGGACATCATCTTCAAAACCTAGTATATCTGTAACTTTTATGCTTTCTTGGTTATTTAACTGTCTTTTTGCTTGTTCTGCTAGAGGAAAGTCAAGTAATAGCTGATCGCTAATCGCTTCCGTTATTTCATCACCCGCTACAGGGACCATTCCATAGGCAATGACAGTACCCGTATCTGTAATAGCTATATCAGATGTACCTGCACCAATATCTATAAGTGCTACGTTTAGACGTCTCATCGATTGAGGGATTAGAACGTTTATGGCAGCAATAGGTTCTAAAGTTAATGCTTGCATTTCTAAGTCTGCCCGTTTTAAAGCGGAAATTAGAGATTCCACCACAACTTTAGGTAAAAAAGTAGCGATTATTTCCACTGAAGCTTCCTCACCATTTTGGTCTATTAAGCTACCAATTTCTGTACCATCTAAACGATAATAGAGTATGGAATAGCCTACACAATAGTAATCAAAGGTTTTGTCAGAAGCGTGTTTTTCAGCAATTTGAATTTGGGCTTGTTGCACCGCACTTAATTCAAGATGAAGAATATCATCTTTGTTGATCATAGGTTTACCTTGAATATTTACAGAAACTAATGCTCTTTCTGTTTTTAATGCTCTACCTGCAGCTGCGACACTAACATTTTTTAATTCACCGTGTCGTTTTTCCATTTCTGTTTTTATTTCTTTAATAACTTTTGAGACAGCTAAAACATCGTGAATTTGTCCATCGAGCATAGCTCTCTCAGTATGCTCTTTTGAGGTTATATCTGTTACACGAAATGAATCTTCATTTTTTTCGATAATAATTCCTACTACAGAGCGTGTACCTATATCTAAAGCAAATAATTTTTCTTGCATTCGACACACCTTCTTTGTCATCTTCTCTATTTATATGTATTGATTAGATATGTGCTATATGTTGATTTTTAACAGAACAATAGAGATATATTTTCAAAACAGAATTTCTAGTATTACTAGCCTTATCATTAAGGGATAATGTTTTATAGAATATAATTAAAAATAACGATCCTTTAGATAACAACCAAAACAAAAATACTTTAGCGCTTAAAAGCGTTTAAGTACTAAAAATATTTTGCGTGACAATTATGTCTATTTACTTTATAATAATCCCTAATTACTTTAAAATGTACCATAAAATATAGTGTCATTAAAGCGGTGGGATAGCTAATTATTCAATTTTCGCATAATTATTCGGGCTTTAATAGCAACTCTTCGAAAGGAATGGGATAAATGACTAATAATGAGTTAATGGAATTACGGGAAAAATTAGATGAGATTAATCTATCTATATTAAAGCTTATTAACGAGAGAGCAGAGGTTGTTCGTGATATTGGACGTGTGAAAGAGAAACAAGGTGTAAATAAATACGATCCTTTACGTGAAAGAGCAATGCTTGATTTAATTGAAGAATATCATAAAGGCCCACTTTCACAAAGTACGGTTAAGCATATTTTTAAGGAAATCTTTAAAATGAGTTTAGACTTACAAAAGGATGAAGAGAAAAAGGCGTTACTCGTTTCAAGAAAGAAAAAACCAGAAGACACTATTATTACAATAAAAGGTCAAAAAGTAGGAAATGGAACTCCTACTATGGTATTCGGTCCATGTGCTGTTGAGTCTTATGAACAAGTCGCAGAAGTGGCAAAAGTGATACAAGGAAAAGGTTTGAAATTTATTAGAGGTGGCGCATATAAGCCAAGAACATCTCCATATGATTTCCAAGGTTTAGGACTAGAAGGGATGAAAATTTTAAAAAGAATTGGTGATGAATACGGACTGGCAGTTATTAGTGAAATTGTAAATCCTGCAGACATTGAAACGGCTATCGATTATATCGATGTCATTCAAATTGGTGCCCGTAACATGCAAAACTTCGAATTATTAAAAGCTGCAGGTGCTGTTGATAAACCAGTATTATTAAAACGTGGATTATCAGCAACAATCGATGAATTTATTCATGCTGCTGAATACATTATGTCACAAGGAAACGGAAATATTATCTTATGTGAAAGAGGAATTCGTACTTATGAAAAGGCGACAAGAAATACATTAGATATTACAGCTGTTCCGATTTTAAAACAAGAAACACATTTACCAGTACTTGTTGACGTGACTCATTCTACTGGACGTAAAGATTTATTACTTCCAGCCGCGAAAGCTGCATTGGCAATTGGAGCTGACGGAGTAATGGCAGAAGTTCATCCAGACCCAAGTGTAGCTCTTTCTGACTCGGCTCAACAAATGGATTTCAAAGAGTTTGATGCTTTCTGGGAAGGAATTCAAAATCAGTTAAAAGTAACAGTACGATAAGGAATGTTAAATAGATAGGCTGTTTTCTAAAAGATGGTTATGTTAAACAAGTTTAGTGAATAAAATGAGCATATAAAGGACGAATATATTCCTAACTTGTTATAGGCAACAAATCGAAAACAGCCAATAGAGAAAAGCTTGAAAAAGGGTATCTAAAACATTGGTTTTGATACCCTCTTTTTATAGGAAGAATGGTCCATGTGAACTTTTCTTACATAAAAACCATGACAATCGCCAAAATATATGTATAATAAATATATTGATAATTTAGTATTTTCAAATATTTTTGAAAAACAATTTTATCAAGTAAAACAAAATGGATTATTAGGTAAAGGGGAAGTCGTTTTGTTTTGGATCAATTTCGAAAGGGAGGGGTGGATTTAGCATAAAGTTATACGCTCATAGCGATATATGAATGATGTATTTCAAAATTATATTAATAGATGGGAGAGATATGATGGAGAATTTTGCAGTACACATGAATGAGATTTTGTGGCACAAATATTTTATTTATACGATATTAGGTGTAGGATTGCTATTTTCGTTATTAACTCGTTTTCTTCAAATAAGGCATATAAAAGAAATGTTTACACTGATGTTTAAAGGGAAGAGCTCAGATGCGGGTGTTTCCTCCTTTCAAGCGTTATCCATTGCATTAGCAGGACGTGTTGGAACAGGGAATATTGCAGGGGTAGCAACAGCTATTGCTTTTGGTGGACCTGGTGCTGTTTTTTGGATGTGGGTTATTGCATTTATTGGCTCGTCTAGTGCATTTATTGAGTCGACGCTTGCTCAAATATACAAGGTAAAACAGGATGGACAATATCGAGGTGGGCCGGCTTATTACATTGAAAAAGGCATCGGAATCAAATGGTTTGCCTATTTATTTGCGATTGCAGCTTTAATTGCCATGGCTATTTTAATGCCAGGTGTTCAATCGAATGCTATAGCTAGCTCGATAGATAATGCATTTGATGTAAATCCTACTATAACAGGGATATTAGTAGCAGCTTTATTAGCATTCATCATCTTTGGAGGGGTAAAAAGGATTGCTCATGTAGCTCAACTAATTGTTCCATTTATGGCATTGGCTTATATTCTATTATCAATCGTTATTATCGTGATGAATATTTCTGAAGTCCCAGCTGTATTTGCTCTGATTTTTAAAAGTGCTTTTGCTTTAGATTCTGCTTTTGGTGGAATTGTAGGGATGGCCATCGCTTGGGGTGTTAAGCGTGGTATTTATTCGAATGAAGCAGGACAAGGAACAGGAGCACATCCAGCAGCTGCTGCTGAGGTTTCTCACCCTGTTAAGCAAGGCCTAGTACAAGCTGCTTCCGTTTATATTGATACATTACTTGTGTGTTCAGCTACGGCATTTATCATATTATTTACAGGTATGTACAATACGCAAGCACCAGATGAAACATACATTGTACAAAACGTAGGGGACGTAGAACCAGGTCCTGCTTACACACAATCTGCGATTGATACAGTTATTCCTGGATACGGTTCAGCCTTCGTTGCGATTGCATTATTCTTCTTCGCGTTTACCACTATTATGGCATACTATTACATTGCTGAGACAAATGTAGCCTATTTAACAAGAGGCAAAAAGAATGGATTAGCTATGCTGGTATTAAAGTTTGTTATTATTGGCGCAACATTCTATGGCTCTGTTAAAACGGCTGAGGCTGCTTGGGCATTAGGAGATACAGGTTTAGGCTTAATGGTATGGCTGAACGTTTTGGCTATCCTTATACTTGTGAAACCAGCATTAATTGCACTAAAAGATTATGAACGTCAAAAAAAGCAGGGACTTGATCCAGTTTTTAACCCAAAAGCATTAGGAATTAAGAATGCAGATTTCTGGGAAAATGAATATCAACATGATCAACCATCCAATGAAAAAAAGAACGATGCTATATAGTCCCATTCCTCTACAAGAATAATTTCCATACAACTTAAATGTGAGGCCGTCTTTTCTATGAAAAAGATGGCCTCAAAAAATCTACATATAAAAATTAATATTTAAAAATATAGAAATTTCTATCGTTAAAACGATGTATAATAGTAATATATAAGCATAGTATTGTTTTTTAAGGAAAAAATTATAAAACAACATTGCAGTAATGTATACTGTGTCGTAATATAAAGTATTAATAGTGTTTTTTTATAATGCTTCCATATACTTTTTTGTGTAATTATGAACAAGAATCTATCTTAAAAACAAAACCTATCATATTGACATATAGTTTTTATAGAGAATAGACCATTACTTAATTAGAAGGAGTGCCAAAATTAAATGAATAATATAACGATTTATGATGTAGCTCGAGAAGCTAATGTATCCATGGCTACAGTTTCGCGAGTGGTTAATGGAAACCCAAATGTGAAACCTGCCACTAGAAAAAAAGTAACAGAAGTGATTGAGCGTCTTGGATATCGCCCTAACGCTGTTGCAAGAGGACTAGCTAGTAAGAAAACAACGACAGTAGGGTTAATCATTCCTGATATTTCTAATATCTTTTATGCAGAGCTTGCTAGAGGAATTGAAGATATTGCGACAATGTATAATTATAATGTCATTCTAAGTAACTCAGATGAAAATAAAGATAAAGAGTTACACTTATTTAATACTATGCTTGGAAAGCAAGTAGATGGGTTAATTTTTATGGGTGCAAACATAACAGAAGAGCATATGGAAGAATTTAAAAAGTCTCCAGTACCTGTTGTTTTAGCAGGCTCATTAGAAGATACTGGTACGATCTCATCAGTTAATATTAATTATGAAGAAGCAGCGTATGATAGTGTATGTAGTTTTATTACAAGAGGGCATAAAAATATTGCGCTTGTAGTAGGAAGTTTTGCTCAGCCAATTGATCAGAAAAAAATTGCAGGATATAAACGAGCACTTGAAGAACATGGAATGGCTTTTAAAGAAGAATATGTTGTTGAAGGTGATTTTTCGTATGATTCTGGAATCGAAGCGATCGAGAAATTGTGTCAGCTTGATACTAAACCAACTGCTGTTTTAGTTGGAGCGGATGAAATGGCAGTTGGAGTTGTTCATGCGGCTCAAGATCAAGGTTATAAAGTACCAGAAGATATTGAAGTTATTAGTTTTGATAATACTAAATTAACCCTGATGGTAAGACCACAAATTACTACAGTCGTTCAACCACTATATGATATAGGAGCGGTTGCGATGAGACTTTTAACGAAATTTATGAATAAAGAAATGGTCGAAAAACAAACAGTTATTTTACCACATCGAATTGAAGAACGTAATTCTACAAAAAACTAAAAGATCATTAGTTTTTTAAATATAATAATTACTGGATTGCTGTAATTTTACTGTCTGAGACAGGTACCAGCTTGTGGAAGTATGGATTGAAGCATTAGCACGGTGAACTTAACACAGCATTTTCCATAAAAAAATACAGAGTGTCTGTTCTACTAATAGTAGAGCATACCTCTGTATTTTTTTATGAGAATGTTAAATGTTTTGCGAAGAAGAAGTGAAGATTGAACAAAAAGCATGGCGACGGCTGAGCATACTTATGATGTAGGGCATTTCCAAAGTGATTATTTATCACTTTGGAGGCTGCTACAGTCCTTATTTGGCTCGATTTGATTGTGTTGTAATTCTTGCACTGATTTTTTGTTTGATCTAATGGGGTATAATAGTTTTTCTACCATTTGTAAGTTTTTCTCGGTGATTTCCTGTTTTCGAGGGATTGGAGTGTACATATTATCGGGGTCTTCCCAGGTTTTGGGTAATGTTACGGGTGATTGCCCCTGCCAAGTCTCTATCCAATCTTTTGGAAGGTTTCCACAAATGTTAGATGAATTCGTCATTTCTAACCATATTCTTGACCATGCGCGTGGGACTACTCTCCAAATATCGTAGCCTCCTCCTCCGACGGCAATCCATTTGCCATCACAATACTGATGTGCAAGGTCATGGGCAAGCTTAGGTATTTTTTCGAAAATTTTCATCGTTGCAGACAAATGAGTAAGTGGATCTAAATAGTGTGCGTCTGCTCCATTTTGAGTTAATATCACATCAGGCTTAAAGTACTCGATAATTTCTCTAAAAGCGGTTTCATAAGCTTCCAACCAAGAATCGTCCTCGGTAAAAGCATCTACTGGAATATTGAAAGAATAACCGTATCCTTTTCCAAGTCCTCTTTCGTTAATGTTTCCTGTTCCAGGAAATAAATAGCGACCTGTCTCATGAATAGAGAATGTACAGACATTTTCATCGTCATAGAACGACCATTGTACCCCATCTCCATGATGCGCATCTGTATCGACATATAGTACTCTAGCATTATATTTTTGTTGGATATACTTAATAGCTACTGAACTATCATTATATATACAAAAACCGGATGCTTTTCCTCTAAATCCATGATGAAGTCCACCACCTAAATTTAAAGCATGCTTTGCTTGACCAGACATCACGTAATCAACAGCTGTTAATGTACCCCCAACGAGTAATGCGCTGGCTTCATGCATTCCAGGAAACATAGGAGTATCTTCTGTTCCTAGACCGAAGCTCTCTGCATAGTCGGATTCTAATAAACCTTGTCCGGCTTTTTTGACGGCTTCAATATATGATGGATCATGTATAAGACATAATTCTTCATCAGTAGCCATTCTCGGTTTAACTATATCAACATCTTGAATAGCATTTAACTTTCGTAAAAGATCCAGAGTGATCCTTAGTCTTAATTGATTAAAAGGATGATCATTACTAAATTTATAGCGCAAAAGCTCTTCTGAATAGACAAAAACGGACTTGTTCATGATGGAAACTCCAGTCCCTTTGGCCATAATACTTCATATCCATGTTTTCTTAATTCAGAAACTACAGCAAGTGGATTCATTGTTTGAATTCGAATGACCAATATTTTTTCTTGCTCATTATTTTTGTTTGGATAAACAAGAATACTATGGACATTCACTCTTTTCTCTTTGAAAATAGTAGAAATTTCATATAGTATTCCTGTCTTATTAGGGACTTTAATTTGAATGTGAGAGCCTGGTTGATTCGCACCTGTAAGTTCTACAAATGTATACAATAAGTCTGTTTCAGTAATAATTCCTTTTAATATTCCATCCTGTAAAATAGGTAAACAATCAATTTTGTTATCATAAAACACAGAAACTAAATCCTCAAAAAAATCTAGGGGATGCCCAGTAAGTACATCCTTCTGCATAATTGTACTAAGCGGTTTTTGAAAAATATCTACTTGGTCATTGCTATGAAAAATGGATGGTGTAGCATCTCGAATATCTTGATTAGATACTAGTCCGATTAAGTGATTTGTGTCATCCACAATGGGTACGTGACGAATTTTGTGCTTTCTCATAATTTCTATAGCAGTCTGTATCGTATCTCTTTCGGTTAGGCTGACAATTTTTCTACACATAATATCTTCTACTAACATTGATACATCCCCTTTTATACAATTGCCTATCAATTGAATTCCAGCTTAAATCATTGCACGTATGAAAAAGAATTGAAATTTAGTACATATAGCGGTTCATAAAACGTAATTGATCAAATTTTTCTATTGAGTCTAGCTCAATTCTATCACCAATTCTTGCCATTAAACAATTAGCAGGATGTGAACATATTTCAGGATCATCAGTTGCGAAGTATTCTAAGCCACCTGCATTCATCATTTTTTCCATGACTTTTCTATATTCCCAAACATTAAGACCGGTTCCCTTTAGGTCCCAATGCCAATAATATTCAGTTGTTATTATAATATAGTCTTCCATTGCGTTATCCATCATCGCAACTTTCAGCATATTCTGCCCTACACCGCAACCTCGGTATTCTGAAATGACTTCGACTGCACCTAATTCAATAAGATCCTCCATGTTACCTTCTGACCATCTTTCTAAAGGATCAGGGTATAAGAACGTAACATAACCAATGATATGACTTTCGTTTCTAGCGATGATGATCCTTCCTTCTGGTAACTTAGAAATATCTAATATTGCTTTCTGTTGCTGTACAGCAGGACGAAAAGCAACGAGACCTTCATGAAAAGGGTATTCTTCCAGAGTTTCTGATAGTATTGGTCCCTCAATGAGAATAGTACCTAGTGGAGTATTTAACTTTTTTGAATGATAAGTTTTCTTATGTTCCATTTTTTCACCACCTCAACATGTACTTCTTCTAAATTAATCATATAAAAATATAAAAAGAAATACTAATTTTGAATTTTTAAAAATTTTATTTTAACATGATGATTATATTATTTGTAATGATTTGAAATACGGTATATTTTTGACAATATAAATAATTTTAAATAATATAGTTAAATATTTTTAAAATTGAGAATATTTTACTTTTGGTATATAATAGTATTTGAAACTTCTAAAAGGGGAGATGGATGAATGAAAGTAGAAGCGCTATCAGTAATTCAAGGGGATTACAATTTAAAAAGCTACGACGATATGCAGAATAATTTTAATTGGGCAGAAGTTGAACAGAACTTTTCTTGGCATGAAACTGGAAAAGTAAATATGGCTTATGAAGCAATTGATCGCCATACTTTAGGAGTTCGAAAAAACAAAGTTGCTCTATACTATCGAAATCCAGATAGAGAAGAGAAGTATACATTTAAAGAAATGAAAGAACTCTCAAATAAAGCAGGTAATGTTTTACAAAAAGTAGCGAATGTTGAGAAGGGCGATCGTGTATTTGTCTTTATGCCACGATCTCCAGAATTATATTTCGCCATATTAGGTGCAATTAAATTAGGTGCAATCGTTGGACCATTATTCGAAGCTTTCATGGAAGGAGCCGTACGGGATCGCCTAGATGATAGTGAAGCCAAAGTTATTATTACAACTCCAGAATTATTACCCCGAATACCAGTTGACGAACTTCCAGCGTTGAAACATGTTTTAGTTGTAGGTGAAGGTGTAACCGAAGAAGGAAAAATACTCGATTACAATAAATATTTTAGTGAAGCAAGCAAGAAGCTAGATATTGTTTGGGTTGATCGTAATGATGGATTATTAATTCATTATACTTCTGGTTCTACAGGCAAACCAAAAGGAGTTTTACATGTACATAATGCAATGATTCAGCATTATCAAACCGCTCAATGGGTACTAGACTTAAAAGAAGATGATGTGTATTGGTGCACAGCGGATCCAGGCTGGGTAACTGGAACGTCATACGGTATTTTTGGTCCTTGGTTAAATGGAGCTTCAAATGTTGTTGTAGGAGGAAGATTTAAGCCTGAAACATGGTACCAAACAATTGAAGATTACGGTGTTAGTGTATGGTATAGTGCGCCTACTTCATTTAGAATGCTAATGGGAGCTGGGGATGAAGTCGTTAAAAGATTTGATTTAAGTAGTCTTCGTCATATTTTGAGCGTAGGTGAACCGTTGAACCCTGAAGTGGTTCGTTGGGGAATGAAGGTGTTTAATTTACGCATTCACGATACATGGTGGATGACGGAAACAGGTGCACAATTAATTTGTAATTATCCTTGCATGGAAATTAAGCCGGGTTCAATGGGAAAACCAATACCAGGTGTACAAGCAGCTATTGTCGATGATCAAGGAAATGTACTACCTCCAAATAGAATGGGAAATTTGGCTATTAAAAAGGGCTGGCCATCTATGATGAATCAAATTTGGAATAATCCACAGAAGTATGAATCCTATTTTATGCCTGGAGATTGGTATGTTTCTGGTGATTCAGCTTATATGGATGAAGACGGTTATTTTTGGTTCCAAGGTAGAATTGATGATGTTATTATGACTGCAGGGGAGCGAGTTGGTCCGTTTGAAGTAGAGAGTAAATTGGTTGAGCATCCAGCTGTGGCTGAAGCTGGGGTTATTGGTAAGCCAGATCCTGTTCGTGGAGAAATTATTAAAGCGTTTATTGCTTTAAGGGATGGCTACGAAGAATCAGAAGAGTTGATTGAAGAAATTCGCCAATTTGTTAGACAAGGCTTAGCTGCTCATTCAGCACCAAGGGAAATAGAGTTTAAAGATAAACTACCAAAAACTCGCAGTGGAAAAATCATGAGAAGGGTATTAAAAGCTTGGGAGCTAGATTTACCTACAGGTGACCTATCAACATTAGAAGATTAATAGAAATAATATTATGAAGCTTGTGCTTTAAAGTAAATATAGAATATGAAAGAGGTGGTCATAATGACCACCTCTTTTAATATGTTAATTCATCTTTCAATTCTAGTATCCGTACCTGGATCTGGGTCTGGTTCGGGATCAGGAGTTGGATTAGGATCTGGTTTTGGATTTGGATCAGGCTTCGGATCAGGCTTAGTAGCAGGTGGTGTTGTTGGTTTATTTGTACTAGGCGGCTTAGGGTCTGTAGTTGGAGTCTCTGGTTCTTTTGCTCCAATCGTTACAACATTGGAAGCCGGAGATTCATTTCCTGCGATATCAACCGCTTTAACAATATAGGATCCATTTCCACCACTAAATGATAAGGATTGTCCAGCTTTAATTGTTGCTACTTTCGCATTATCCTTATAAACTCGATAACCGATTACATCTCCATCAACATGTCTATTCCAAGAAATGGTTGATCCATTGACACTTACTGTAACTGCACCAGGTGCACGACCGTTGTCGTTCATTGTTGCTGCTCCAGACGATAATCCTCCTAGCTCAGAAGATAAATATCCTTTTAATATATATTTACCAGCAATCATATCAAGGAAAGCATCGGACAAAATGGCACCTGTTTCAACGAACTCAGCTGGTGTTGAAGGCAGAGCAAGATATCGTTTGTCACCAATTGTAACGAATCTTCCACTTGAAGTGGCTCCGTCAACTAGCATCATATTGAAATTAGCTGGGTATAAATCTGGTCCGATACCGGCTTTAGCAGCAAGGTCACTTGGTAAATTTAATAGTGATGCATAATTTCGTGTTACAAGACCGCCTGGATTTTGGAATCGTTTTTTAGTACCAATTAAATTTGGATCTACTTTATAAGCGGAATTTAATAGATCTGCCCATAAATAGATATTACGTTGACTATAAGTTAGTCCAGAATTTATTTTTAATGATTTAGGTGTATCATAACCCGTCCAAACACCAAATGTAATATTTGGATTGGAAGCCACGAACCAAGCATCTTTATAGTCTTGTCCAGTTCCGGTTTTACCTGCAAAATCAGAACGGAAGTTCAAACGATTGTTCAAAGAGGCTGCCGTTCCACTTGAAATGACATCTCTCATCATATCTAAAGTTAAGTATGATGTTTGTGGTGAGAAAACTTTAACTGGCGTGCTCTTATGTTGGTAGATGACTTCGCCTTTTTTGGTTTCGATTTTTTCAATCATGTAGGCATCAACGAAGTTACCACCATTAGCAAAAGTTGCATAAGCATTTACGTTTTCCTCAACTGTCACCTCATGTGGTCCCAGTGCCATAGAAGGGATTTGATGATCCTCTTCAGTTAAGTTTTTAATGCCCATCTTTTCGAGATATTTTACAGGGTCTTGGTTAATAATATCCATATAAAATTTAAGTGCAGGTATATTTAGTGATTTTTTCAAAGCGTTACGTGCTGACGTAAGACCACTGTAATTTAAACCATAGTTTTTAGGTTCATAGCTACCAATTCGCATTGGTGCATCAAGTGCCAATGAACCTGGTGCTAATTTTCCTAATTCAATAGCTGGTGCATATACAACTAAAGGTTTCATAGTGGATCCGTTAGGTCTTCTTGAAGAAGTGGCATGGTTCGTTTCGGACTTTTCGAAATTTCTTCCGCCTACGAAGCTAAGAATTTTACCTGTTGAATTCTCAATTAGCATAGCACCCGTTTCTACTTGCTCATATACATATTTTACTTCTTTCGTTTCAGGATCAATTACTTTTTGTTTTTTGTCATAACCAAAATATGGATAGTTTTTCGTTGCTTGTTGCATATTATCATACATCTGTTTATTAATCGTTGTATGAATTTTATATCCGTTTTGTCGAATGGCTTTATCAGCTAAATTTTGATACTGCAATCTTAACTGTTTATCTTTTTCTAAATCTTTTTCAGTATGTCCTTCTTGTTTAGCTAAATAATTGGCAATAATTTCAATGGAACGTTGTTCAACCTCAGTTGTTAACCAAGGATATTTTTCATACGCGCGTGTTTTTGCAGGTGCGAAATGCTTTGTAACATCGTAAGCGAGTGCTTCATTGTATTCTTTCTCAGTAATAAATCCTTCAGCGAACATACGTGATAGAACGACTTTTTGGCGTTTTAATCCAGGTTCAAGATTTTCTTTCACTTCTCCTTTGTTTGTAAAAGGAGTATAACCAAAAGGACTTTGAGGTAAACCAGCTATATAAGCTGATTGTGCAAGATTTAATTTATCGGCATCTACCCCAAAAATACCTTGAGCTGCTGCTTGGACACCGGCTATATTTCTACCCGAGGAATTTCTTCCAAAAGGTGAAATATTTAAATAGGCTTCTAAAATATCATCTTTTTCAAAAAAAGTTTCAATTCGAAGAGCCAATAGTATTTCTTTTGCTTTTCTCTCAAAGGATACCTCATTTGTTAACACTTGCTGTTTGATTAACTGTTGTGTTAATGTACTTCCACCAGATTGAACAGCCGAATTGGTCATTTCTTGAAACAGCGCACGGAAAATCGCTTTTGGCACGACTCCATCGTGTTTATAAAAATATTCATCTTCAGTTGCAACAATGGCATCTTTTAAATATTGAGACATTTTTTCGAGAGGCACTTCTTCTCGTTCTAAATCTGTACGGAGATTACCTAGAAATACATCATTAGCAAAATATATTTGCGAGGTTTCTTCGTAGTTATAAATGTCTTTTGATAGTGCTTCTTTTGAACGGATTGGTTCGTTTTTAACAAGCGATGCAAAATAACCTGCACCTACTCCGCCAGCAAAAGCTGCACCGATAGTACCTACAACAAAAAATAATAGAATTAGATTCCAAATGACTTGATAAGTAATACGAAAATAACGCTTATTTTTTGAGCTTGGTAGTCGTTTGAAAAAATCTATTAAATTATTGGGCCTTTTCTTTTCATTCATTTTTTCAACCCCCTGAAATTCAGAATTTATTATATCATAATCAGGGTGTTAATAAGATTGGCAAAGTGTTTTTTTTCTAAATATTATATGTAATATTTTCCAAAAGGGTATTTAGTCCTACTTGTTTTATTAGCTATTTAAGTAAAAGTTAGCTTGTTTTAGATTGACTTTTTATTTTCACTAGGATAGAATACAGTAAGCTTTATTCTTTAATTTTAATAATGTTGCTATGACGGGTGTCAGTAGTGACTCTATCACTATTTTAGAGAGCTGATGGTTGGTGCAAATCAGTATAAATAGGGTCATGAATTACTACCTTGAGCATTTGTTGGGAACGCTGTATGGACAGTTAGTAGTAACAAACGGTTTTAACCGTTATCTTTGTCGAGCGGAGGATGTGTTGTTTTAAATCCTCAAGTTGGGTGGTACCGCGATTATTTCGCCCCTTCATTCTATGAAGGGGCGTTTTTGTATTTATCGCTATTAAAATGTTCACTTCAATAAGAAACTAAGCAAGTGGGTCATCAAATGACGGACAGAATCCGATTGATTCAACTAACTTTCAGTGAAGAGGAATCATCCACTGAAGGAAGTTTTACTTTATTTTTATAGGAGGTATAAGTGTATGGATTTACTACAAGATTTACAGTGGAGAGGCATTATTTATCAACAAACAGATGAAGAAGGCTTAAAAGATCAGTTGGCGAAGGAGAGCACTGCATTATATTGTGGAGTTGACCCAACAGCTGATAGTATGCATATTGGTCATTTATTACCTTTCTTGACATTACGTCGTTTTCAACAGCATGGACATAAACCGATTATACTTGTTGGTGGAGCAACTGGAATGATTGGAGATCCAAGCGGGAAAAAACAAGAACGCCAATTGCAATCAATTGAAACCATTCAACATAATGTTGAATGTTTAAAGAAACAGATGGAAAGAATTTTTAATTTTGACGGAGACAATGGAGCGATCATGGTGAATAATCATGACTGGATTGCTTCTTTAGATATGATTACATTCTTACGTGATTTTGGTAAACATATTGGTATTAACTATATGTTATCTAAAGACATCGTTTCATCCAGACTTGAAGCAGGAATTTCATTTACTGAATTCACTTATACGATTCTGCAAGCAATTGACTTTAATCACTTATATCAACACCATAATTGTAAAGTGCAAATTGGTGGTAGCGATCAATGGGGAAATATTACAACGGGTCTTGAGATGATTCGTAAAGTTCAAGGTGAAGGATCAAAAGCTTTTGGATTTACAATTCCTCTAGTGACTAAGTCAGATGGAACAAAATTCGGTAAAACGGAAAGTGGTGCAGTTTGGTTAGATGCTGAAAAAACATCTCCTTATGAGTTCTACCAGTTCTGGATTAACACAGCAGACCAAGACGTTGTGAAATACTTAAAAATCTTTACTTTCCTAACAAAAGAAGAAATTGAAGCACTTGAAGAGTCTGTTCAAACAGAACCTCATTTAAGAAAAGCTCAAAAAGCGTTAGCGGAAGAAATGACTCGCTTAGTGCATGGTCAAGCTGCTCTTGATACGGCAATCAATATTACACAGGCTTTATTTAGTGGGGATATTAAAAGTCTAACGGCTTCTGAAATAAAGCAAGGTTTTAAAGATGTACCATCGTTTAAGCAAGAAGAAGATGCCGAAATGGGTCTTGTTGAAGTATTAGTGAATGCTAAAATTTCACCATCTAAGCGTCAAGCAAGAGAAGATATTTCAAATGGTGCAATTAGTATCAACGGGGATAAAGTGACTGATGTACAATATGTACTTTCTGCTGATGATCGAGTAGAAGGTCAATTTACGATTATCCGACGCGGTAAGAAAAAATACACATTAATTCACTATTAATAAGGGTAAAGCTGTTTCGTAAGTTGTGAACTGCACCCCAATTGTTAGACACAACTAACAATTGGAGGTGCAGTTTTTATTATTTAAATAAGTTCGTAGATAAAACTAGTATAATAACGTTAAAGCAGAACACAACTTGATCGATATTTACTACTTGTTTATAGGGGAAAGAAGTTTGTGAAAACAGTTTTAGACAAAATAAAAAAACCATCCGTATATACGGATGGTTTTTTCAAGAGACTAACGAGAGTACCACTCAACGATAAGCGCTTCGTTAATTTCAGCTGGCATTTCAGAACGTTCTGGTAAACGAGTGAAAGTACCTTCTAATTTGTCAGCATCAAAAGTTACGAAATCAGGAGTAAAGTTGTTTACTTCGATTGCTTCTTTGATGATGTCAAGGTTACGTGATTTTTCACGAACTGAGATAGTTTGACCAGGTAATACTTTGTATGAAGGAATATCAACGCGTTTTCCATCAACAAGAATGTGACCGTGGTTAACTAATTGACGAGCTTGACGACGAGTACGTGCCATACCAAGACGGTAAACAAGGTTATCTAGACGAGACTCAAGTAATGCCATGAAGTTTTCACCAAGGATACCATGTTTCATTTTAGCCGCTCTATCAAAAATAGTACGGAATTGACGTTCGTTAACTCCATACATATGACGAAGTTTTTGTTTTTCTTGTAACTGAAGACCATATTCAGTTAATTTTTTGCGTTGGTTTGGACCATGTTGTCCAGGAGCGTAAGGGCGTTTTTCTAACTCCTTACCTGTACCAGATAATGAAATACCAAGACGACGGGATAATTTCCAGCTTGGACCTGTATAACGAGCCATGAATGACTCCTCCTCTTTTGTTTTTATTTTGTAAAATAAAAACGTAGTGAAACGGTGATTATGTTCATTTTATTTTCATGTATCCTCGCCCTAGCAGCCTAAGAGTTACAAGATACACCTCTTTATTGAGGAATAAAATGAGCTCACAATCTGTTTGCACAAGCCACTTATTTTACACAAGTGCCATTATATAATGTTACATAAGATAAGTCAACTTTTTAAATGACAATTGTAGTTTTGTACTTGATTTCATCATGGGTATAACTAACTGATGAAAAATCTCTTTTGTTCAGAGTATTAGGTAAAAATAACCAAATGATACGGAATAGACATAATTATTTTAAGTAATTATGATTAAAAAAAGGTATAATTACAATTACATGACATAATCAAGATTATTTAATGACAAGGTGAGTGTGAAATTGCAACACAAAATAGGGATGATGGAGATGGAATTTCAAAGAACTCAATGGCTAACTGAATTAAAAAGTGCTTTTTTTAAGTGTTTAGAGATAGATGGAGATAAAATCCACTATGATCAAATTATTAAAGAACTTTTAATTCAAGTGAAAGATTTTTTAGGAGCGGAAGAAGTCGCTTTTTATAGACATAATCAATGGAAAAAACAATTATTCTTAGAGGCGACAACAGATAATGGATTTCATAAATATGATGAAGTATTAGGAATTATGCTTAATGAAGTAATGGATCAATTAAAGGAAAAGGACTTTAATTATCAATGTCATCCAATTCAAGGTCTTGAAAGATATCAATTGATTTTACCTCTAACAAAAGATGATAGCTTGATTGGTATCATGGCTGTTAAACAGAAAGAAAATAATGAATCATCACTTCAGGATCCTACATTCCATAAAGCTCTTTCTAAAGAGTGTACAAATATAATTCAAGTAGCCTCTAATATTTTAAAAATCGTAGCAGAAGAAAAACGATATAAACAATTATTTCGGGTAACTGAAAAATTCCATTCATCTATGAATATGGATGATGTTTTAAGAGAAATTATATACACTCTTCAGGAGGTATACCCATTATTTACATACTTCTTATTATTATCTCATGACAATAATCACCATGATGATTTACCAATAAAAGATTTAGAGGATGACAACGATAATATTGTGGCGATGCAAGCTTATGTAACAGGAACTATTCAATTAGAAGATTCCCTTGTTGAGAGGAGTTTTTTGCTATATGCACCTTTGAAGGGTAGACAAGGTGTTTATGGAGTATTGCAAGTTATTTCCCCTAACACACTAGTATTTCCAAGAAGTGAAGTAGAATTCATCACTTTACTGGCTTATACGGCTGGGAGTGCCATCGAAAATGCTCAATTATATCAGCAATCCAAAAGACTAATTGCGGATTTACAACTCATCAATGAGACTTCTCATAACTTGAACTCTAACTTGCGTTTAAGTGAGACGATGGGTTATATGCGTGATCAGATCAGGAAATCGTTTAATGCTGAGGAAATTGGCTTTGTTATGTATACGGCAGATAATGAAGTAAAAGTATTACATGGTAGTTCGTCATTCTTTAATCTTGAGCTATCATCCGTTTATATCCAATTTATTAAAGAAAAAATCGATAAAGAAAAGGAAGCGATTTTTTTAGGGGATTTACAATTAGGTGATCCAGATTGTTTGAAATATCGTTCTGTTATGGCAGTTCCTATGATTCAAAGTGGTGTTATTAAAGGATTTGCTTTAGTTATCCACAGTGAACCGTACCAATTTTCTTTTGAAATGTTTAAACTATTGCAATCGTTGATTCATCATTCAACTTTAGCATTTACAAATTCGATTTTACGAGAAGAATTGGAAAGAATGGTTGTAACGGATCATTTAACGAAGTTGTATTCACGTAATTACTTGGATGAGAAATTAACGGAATCTATGAAGTATAAGGAAAAAGGAACTTTCTTATTGTTAGATATTGATAATTTTAAGTCAATCAATGATACGTACGGTCATCAAGTGGGCGATGAAATCCTTATTCAAGTTTCAAATGCTATTATTCATAACATCCGCTCGACTGATATAGGAGCAAGATGGGGTGGAGAAGAGCTAGCAATTTATTTACCTAATGTGGATCTTGAAATAGGGATGACTATTGCAGAAAGAATTAGAAGAAAAGTTGAAGAAGAAACGAATCCACAAGTAACGGTTTCGTGTGGTATTTCCTATTGGAATACAGAACAGGAAGATCATCCGCAAGCTTTATTTAAACGTGCGGATACAGCTTTATATGAAGCCAAGAATTCAGGCAAAAATAAAATAGTAATAGCTAATCATTTAGAAAAAGGCTGTGACCAGAATGAATGACAATTTCATTGGTCACAGCCTTTTGTCTACATAGTTTTATTTAATAAGAGTGTGCATCGTGTGATAAATGGATTTCTCTTATAGATGTGCTTCTAAAATTTTTATGAATTCTTGTAAATATTGACCTTCTTCTTTTGAAAAACGGTTTAATATGGGGCTATCAATATCTAGAACGCCAAATAATTCTTCGTTTTTAAAAATTGGAATGACAATTTCAGAGCGTGAAGCTGCATCACAAGCAATATGACCAGGAAACTGCTCAACATCGTTTATTATTAATGTTTCTTTATCTTGAGCGGCCGTTCCGCAAACACCTCTTCCTAAAGGAATACGAATGCAAGCAGGTAATCCTTGAAAAGGTCCTAAAACTAATGTTTCTTCCTCATATAAATAAAAACCAACCCAATTCACATTGTCTAAAAATACATTTAAAAGTGCAGAGGCATTACTTAAATTAGCAATGATATTTTTTTCACCTTCTATGAGAGAGAGCAGTTGCTTATGGAGTTGATTATACTTTTCTTCTAATGTTTCAGAATAGTTTTCGACTTTAAACATCATTAACTTCCTTTCTTTTGGTCCGTTCATCATATTTCTATCGTTTTGCAAATAGGAGACTCAATTTGTGTCGAAACTCTTATAAAGGAGAGCTTAGCTATTTGTCGAAACGTTAAAGAGAGTAAAACTATTATAATACGGTAGGTGATTTCGATGGAAAACGAAAATAATAATAAAACGAAGCGTGCTATTTTAGATGCAGCGATTGTTTTGTTCCATTCCAATGGTTTTGACGGAACATCCATCCGTGATATTGCTCATAAAGCAAAAATAAATCCAGCTAATATTGCTTATTATTTTAAAAATAAAAATGGTCTCTTAGAATATTGTTTTGTAAATTATCTTGAGAAATATACAGAAATTATAGAGCATGAAGTAGAACGAATTGACCAAGAGGCTCCAGATAACTGCTTGAAAAACATTGTAGTCAAGCTACTAGAATTTCAAGGTCAACAGTTTAATGCTGCACGTTTTATTACCAGAGAAATGTCATTAGATACAACGCTTAATCGTGAAATTCTCTCTACTTATATGGCAAAGGAAAGATATTATCTTCAATATGTTGTTGAACAAGGTATTCAAAGTCAACTTTTTCGAAAGGTTCATATTCCTTCTTTTATCTTGCAATTAAAAGGATTATTAACGGCGCCTTTATTGCATACGCACTATGCAGTTGAGCTATTACAAATCATTCCTCAAGAATCCTATTATATCGAACAATACAAGCAGCAATGTATTGAATTTATTACACATCACCTACTATATTCTCACTTAGAAGTTACATTATAAAAATAAACTAGAAGGTTTTGACAATATTGCTTGATTATTCAGTTTTTTGAATCCTTGCCCCAAATCTTTTACTTGATGAGCGTCACTCCCATATATGAGCGGTATTCCAAGCTTAATGGCTTTAGCAATCAAATAATCAGGAGGATAAGGTTCTTGACAGTACTTCTTAGCCGTCCCAGCGCCGTTATAATCTAATGAGAGCTTTCTCTCTTGGAGAAGTGGTAAGAGAGCCTCTTCTTCATCTTTGAATGAATGTTCAGGTGGATATTTCAATTGGAATTTATGTGCTAATGTGATATGTCCAATTCTTTTAGGTTTATATTTTCCTAGGTCTGAAGTAATGGATCTTTTTACAGTTTCATAATATTTTTTATAGACAGCTGAAATGGAACCGCAGATGTTTACAATTTCGCCAAAATATTCGTCGCTATAATCAATACAGAAATGGTGTTCAGCGTGTTTAATAAAATGTACAGATAAGATGCTATCGTCAAGTAGCGGGCCAATGTCATTTAAAAGCTTTGTTGTTTCTTGTTCATATCCCTCGATATAGTCTACTTCTAATCCTATATTAATTTTTATTTTATTCTGATATTTATTTTTAATGGTCTGTAGTTGTTCAATATAAATAGGGAGTTGTTCCATCTTCATACTACTGTCCATAGTCGGAGTTGTATCTATAAAACCTTTTGGAAATGGTGCATGTTCTGTAAAGGAAATTTCCTCAACTTTATTCTTTAAAAACCACTCGACGTATTCTTCTATTTTGTCTGAAGTACCGTGAGGACAAAATGGTGTATGAATATGTCCGTCTGCAATCATTTGGATAAATCCCCCTTCATAAAAAGTTTATAAATATAATTTATTAGAAAAATATAAATAACTACTCAAAAAAGTTTGTTTACATGGTATCATAAAAGCTATAAAAAACGAATTTTTTATAGTTTTTTTCGCAAATTAGAGGATTTTATGTATGTTCTTGGCGAAAAATATAAAGAATAATAAATTATTTTACAAGTAACTTCTATTTTAATAATAGATTACTTTCGATATAGGGACATTAGTAATATAATAATTGGTAAAAATCGACAGATTGTTTGAAACTGGGGGCTTTATAATGGAATATATTTTGGGATTAATTGTTTTAGTTCTAGGTTTTTTTATTATAGGTTATTTTTTCAAAAAGAAGCGTTACACAGATATTGATAAATTAGAAGAGTGGAAAATGAACATTATGAACCGCCCTGTTCTCGATGAGCTTTCGAAGGTCAAACAGCTAAACATGACTGGTGAAACAGAAGAAATGTTTGAAAAGTGGCGAAATGAATGGGATGAAATTGTAACTGTTCGTTTGCCAGATGTGGAAGAAATGCTATTTGATGCTGAAGAATTTATTGATAAGTATCGATTTTCTAAATCAAAAGCAATTCAAAGGGATATTTCTGCTTATCTTCGTGAAATTGAAGGGGATATACAATCCATTATCGATGAATTAAACGATCTTGTAGGAAGTGAAGAGAAGAATCGCTTAGAAATCGAAGAGCTGAAAGAAAGCTATCGAACAGCTAAAAAGCAACTTCTTGCTCATAGACATACGTATGGTCGTGCTGCTGATAAGTTAGAATCATGTTTGGATGATATGGTCCCAATATTTTCACAATATGAAGAAGCAACAGCGAACGGTAATTATTTGCATGCTCGAGAACATGTGCTGAAGTTGAAATCTGTTATTAAAGATACGAATGATAAGATGAATAGAATACCTGATTTGCTATTAGAATGTAATGCTACTATACCTAATCAAGTAAAAGAGCTGAAAGACGGATATGAAGAAATGCTTGAAAAAGGCTATATTTTGAGTCATATGGAATTTTCTAAGGAGCTTCAAGAGATAGAAGAGAAAATCGATAACTTTATAGAAGTTCTAGAAAAAGCAGAAATTGAAGATGCTGAAAAAGGTATGGAAGAAGTCAAGGATAGTATTGGTGTACTTTATGAGTTGTTAGAAAAAGAGGTTCTTTCTAGACAGTATGTCCATGAAAATCAAGATATAGTAAAAGACAGAATCAGCAATATGACATATGAAAATGATAAACTAAAAATGGAAATACATAGCATTCAGTCTAGCTATCATATTTCGGAAGAAGATATGAAAGTTCAAAGAAATCTTGATAGACAGATGACTTCTGCTGTTCATCAGCTTGAGAAATTGCAAACAAAAGTAGAACAGAAAGATATACCATATTCAATTTTAGCTGATAGCTTGGCAGAGGTGGAACGTATTTTAGGTTCCTTTACGAAAGAATATGAAACATTATCTAACAAGCTTCGTGATCTCCGAAAAGATGAACTAGAAGCGAGAGAGAAAATTAAAGGATTAACGATACGATTACATAATGGTCAAAAATGGTTAACTCAGTACAATGTTCCTGGTGTACCAGAGGAGTATAAGAAGTATTTAGAAGAAGCGTTGCTAGCGGTTAAAGAAGTGAATGAAAAACTAGAAGAAAAGCCTTTAAACATGGGTTCTGTACAAGTATTCCTTGAAAAGGCAGTGAAATTAGTTGATGAATATACTTCTGAAACAAAAGAATTAGTGGAACAAGTATTGTTAATAGAAAAAGTTATTCAATATTCGAATCGTTATAGAAGTCGCTATCCATCTGTTCAAGCTTCTCTACAAGATGCTGAGAATAAATTTAGAAATTTTGAGTATGAAGCGGCTCTAGAAACTGCTGCTTCTGTATTAGAAGAAATTGATCCAGGGGTCCTGAAAAGTATGAAGGTAGAGCTAGATTATGATGCTCTTAAAAATTAATGAAAATAATGTGTAAAGAAAAGCCATTCAGGGGATTCTAAACATCCTTTGGGTGGCTTTTTTATATTTATTTTTTAAAATTTATATAATAATCAAAGCCTTTTGTTGTAGTAAAGCACTCTAATAGATGAAGGGGGATCACAGATACTAGATAAAAATTTCATAAAAAAAGCAATAGAAGGGGATGAACAGGCATTTGAAATACTAGTAAAAGCAGAAAGTGAAAAATTATATAGAACGGCTTTTTTATATGTTCATAATAAAGAAGATGCATTGGATGTAATCCATTATAAAAGGAAAAGCAACAACGTTGTTTACATATAAAACGGTAAGTCCTACTTGAACAAGACTATTTTCGTTTTAACGTATTAGATAATAAAGGCAATCACTTACAAACGAGTGGAGGGGATTTAGTCTATCGCTCTGTCTTTGCATTAAATAATTCTCAAGATGCAAATTTGAGGAATTATTTATTGAGAGTTCCCTTTGGAATATTAAGTATGAATAAGGAAGCATTAAAAACTAAAGCTGATAAAAGTAGTTGTAAATCAATAAAAAACCACCCCTTTCTAGGAATAGAAGGGGGTGGTTTTAAAGAAATCTTTATAGTTTCATAGGTTCAGATTTGGTTAATCTAGAAGTGTGGTTTCCGTTGGAACATTTGTTTCTTTTAAGAATAAAACACCATATCCATAGCCGATTGATGCACCGATAATAGCTGGGACGAACCAACTGATTCCTTGCTCTGCTAGAGGTAAGGAAGACATAAAAGCAGAAATTACTCCCATTTTTAATCCCGCAGCAGTTAAAGCCTCGTATAAACTCACAATACCTGTGAACAAAATAGAGCCAATATATACCGTAGAATACCCATTAAAGAACTTATGGAAGAACGATAAAACGATTAGCATAATGGCTAAAGGATAAATGAAGCTTAAGACAGGTAAAGAAATAGAAATAAGCTGTGATAATCCTACGTTTGATACAACCATACTAAATCCAGCGATAATAAATACTAAACTTTTGTAAGATAGTGCTGGTACTTGTTTTGAGAAAAAGTGTGAACAAGCAGAAATTAGACCAACTGAAGTTGTTAAGCAAGCCAATAGAATTGTTAGAGCAAGAATGATTGATCCTAGATTCCCGAATAAGGCCTTCGTCGCAGCAGAAATGACTGCTCCACCATTATCTAGCATGCCAATTTTAGTTACACTTGTAGCACCAATATAAGTTAAAGATAGATAAACTATTGCTAAACCAAATGCTGCGATGAATCCTGCCTTTGCCACATTCTTTGTAATAGCCGTCTGGCTAGTTATACCTAGTGTTTTAACTGCAGAAATGATTATAACTCCAAATGCTAATCCTCCAATCGTGTCCATTGTTAGATAGCCTTCAATAAATCCATTGAAGAAAGAATTTGTTTGATAAGCCTCTGTTGGACTAGAGATAGAACCTAGCGGGTTAATAATACTTTTTCCAACTAAAATAGCTAATACAGTTAATAATATAGGAGTAATGATTTGTCCAATTCTACTCACTAATTTCGAAGGGTTTAATGCAAGCCAAGCAGATACAGCAAAAAATACGATAGAAAGTAATAGTAAAGGTAATGATGATTGTGAAAGTCCTTCATTTAAAAATGGTAATACACCAATTTCGTAAGTCACGGTAGCTGTTCTTGGAATCGCGAAAAATGGTCCTATTGCTAAATAGACTACAATTGTAAACACAATTCCGAAAATAGGGTGTGCACGTCCTGCTAAGTTTTGGAGACTCCCTACTCTACCGATTGCGATAACTGCTAATAAAGGTAAACCAACACCTGTTACTAAAAAGCCGAAAACGGCTATCCATATATTTTCTCCGGCTTGTTGTCCTAAAAATGGAGGGAATATTATATTACCGGCTCCTAGGAATAATGCAAATAGCATCAATCCGATGGTTAACGTTTGTTTTGGGGATAAATCTTTGTTCATGTAGTTTCCTCCTGATGAATTTGCGGAATTAATTATTATTTCAATATATAAATAAATTTTGCTGAAATTCGATATAGAAAAGCAAATATTTAAAAAATTTATTATATTAAAACAATTTATCATAATAACGAATAGTATGTTCGTTTTTTCACATACGCAAATTGTACATAAAATAGTTTGATTTTGCAAAAAGAAATTTCACATTTAAAGTTGGTAATTAAAGTATGTTATCTTTTTGTTGAATTTATGTTAAAATTAAGATTTGCATATAGCATTTAATGGACGGTGTAAATCATGATATATTTTGATAATAGTGCTACAACTGTACCGTATAAAGAGGTAATGGATACTTTTTTAACAGTAAGTACAAAGTATTTTGGGAATCCTTCATCTTTACATGGAGTAGGTGCCAAGGCTGAACAATTATTAAGTAAAGCTCGTCAACAAATTGCACAACTACTAGAAATAAAAGAACAGGAAGTGTATTTTACTTCTGGTGGCACAGAAGGAAACAATTTAGCTATCAAAGGTGCAGCTTTAGCTTTTAAGAATAGAGGTAAACATATTATTACTACAGCTATTGAGCATCCATCAGTTAAACTGGCATGTGAACAATTGAAAGATGTAGGATTTGAAATAACAGAAGTACCAGTCGATGTAAATGGTAGAATTCGTGTGGAAGATGTAAAAAAAGCAATAAGAAAAGATACTATATTAGTATCAATTATGCATGTGAATAATGAAATCGGCTCCATTCAACCAATTGAAGAAATAGGGAATTTATTAAGAGATTATCCTAAAATCCTCTTCCATGTTGATTACGTTCAAGGCATTGGAAAAGTGCCGCTTTCTATAAAAAAATCAGGTGTTGATTTGTGTACTCTTTCAGGACATAAGTTCCATGCTTTAAAGGGAACTGGCGTATTATATATTCGTGAAGGTGTAAGAATTTCCGCATTATTTTCTGGAGGTAGTCAAGAAAGAAAGATACGTAGTGGAACAGAAAATGTTGCTGGAGCTGTTGCTCTTGCCAAAGCTTTAAGACTTAGTTTAGATAAAATGAATCGTGAAAATCAACGATTATTTCAAATACATCAATTTCTGAGAAAAGAGCTTGAAAAAATGGATGATTTAGTTATTCATACACCGGAGGATGGGTATGCTCCTCATATCATTAATTTTTCAGTTCCCGGAATCAAATCAGAAGTATTGGTTCATGCATTAGAAGATCAAGGTATTTATGTATCAACAACTAGTGCATGTTCTTCGAAGAAAAAGTCTATAAGTGATGTAATTTTACAGATGACAAACAATGAAGCTTTAGCATCAAGCAGTATTAGGGTGAGTTTGTCTTATGAAAACGAATTAGAAGAAGCGAAACAATTTATAAAGACACTGAAAAACGTACTTAAAAATTTAAAAGAAGTTATGAGGTAATAAATATGATATACGATCAAATTTTGATTCGTTATGGTGAATTATCAACAAAGGGTAAAAATAGAAAAGGATTTATTGCTAAATTAAAAAGAAGTATAAAAAATAACTTAAGGGACTTTAATGGCATTGAAATCTTATCAACGCGAGATCATATGAGATTGATGCTAAATGGAGCAGATTACAAAGCCGTTGAAGAAAAACTTCGTAAGGTTTTCGGTATTCAATCTTTTAGTCCTGTAATGGAAGTGGAAAAAGATATCGATGCAATGAAAGCGGGGGCACTTCAATATATTAAGAACTTAGATCGAAAAATCGAAACGTTTAAGGTGACAACAAAAAGAGCCGATAAATCCTTTCCGCTTGATACAAATGAAGTAAATCATGCGTTAGGTGGTCATGTATTATGGCATAACCAGCATTTAAAAGTAGATGTAAAAAAGCCTGATTTAAATTTAATTGTTGAAATTAGAAAAGAAGGTGTATTTTTTACAGGAGAAGTTATTTTAGGGGCTGGTGGATTACCGCAAAATTCAAGTGGTAAAGCGTTGTTAATGTTATCAGGCGGGATCGATAGTCCGGTTGCTGGATTTTTGACAATGAAAAGAGGGATAGAAGTAGAGTGTATTCATTTCTATAGTCCGCCTTTTACAAGTGAAAGATCCAAGCAAAAAGTTCTTGATTTAGCAGAAGTTCTTGCTGGAACAAGTGGCCATATGGTGGTCCATGTGGTGCCATTTACTGAAATTCAAAAGATCATTCAACAACAAATTCCTGAAAACTATACAATGACTACTACAAGAAGATTAATGTTAAGAATAGCTGATGAAATTGCTAAAAAGCAAGAAGCATTGGCAATTGTGACAGGAGAAAGTCTAGGGCAAGTGGCAAGTCAAACGCTGCATAGTATGTATGCTATTAATGAGGTAACAAATACCCCAATCATACGTCCTTTAATTACAGCTGACAAATTAGAAATTATCAAAATGGCTGAGGAATTAGGGACTCTAGATATTTCAAATAGACCATATGAGGACTGTTGTACAGTCTTCACACCAGTAAATCCTAAAACAATGCCACGTCGTGAGAAGGTAAACCATTACGAAACCTTTGTGGATTTCAGTGACTTGATCAAAGAAGCAGTAGAAAAAACGGAGATTGTTCATTTAAAACCGAAGAGAAATGCTGTGAATAATGTGGAAGAGGATTTATTCTAAAGATTACTGCATTATTTGTGAACAATTACCAAAGTATCAGTGGAATAGCGCCATGTGTTTTGACACATTCTATTATCACAAGGAGGTGAAAAACACATGGCAAACACAAGTTCAAATCAATTAGTAGTACCTGGAGTACAAACTGCTCTTGATTCAATGAAGTATGAAATTGCTTCAGAATTTGGAGTACAACTAGGACCAGATGCAACAGCTCGTGCGAACGGTTCAGTTGGTGGAGAAATTACTAAACGTTTAGTTCAAATGGCTGAACAACAATTAGGCGGATACCAAAAATAATCTAATATCATGGCTACGGGGGATGAACTAATAGGTTCATCCCCTTTTTATATGGAAAAAGATAAAATAGAGTGGGTTATTAATTCAGTCATTTATATGAAAAAATATAACGAATTTTATTGTGATGTGAATGGATTATAAGTTAGGTAAAGAGTATGACAAAACGAAATAGAGGGGATATATTATCGTAGAAAAGTTTTTGAATTTTCTTACAAATATGTATAATATAGAGTAAGTAGTAAGAAAAGGGGGATAAGGGATGAAGAAAGAAGATTTGATAGCTCCATTACAGTACAATTTAACAAGTGAAGTAGAAAAATTTAATAAAAGTAGTGAAAAAGTAGCTTTAAAATGGGAAAACGAACATGGTGATAAAAAGGAAATTACATATCAGAATTTATTAAAAGCGACTAATAAATTTGGAAACGCTTTCTTGGATGCTGGACTGAAAAAAGGAGATACACTTCTTGTCATCGTTCCAAGGCTAATTGAAGCCTATCAAGTATATTTAGCAGCACTAAAAGCAGGAATGGTTGTTATTCCAAGCTCAGAAATGTTGAAAGCGAAGGATTTACAATATCGAATCAATCATGGAAATGTGAAAGGAATTGTTTGCTATGAATCGTTTGTTAATGAATTTGATCATATTGCAGAAGCTGAGCATTTAATAAAGTTTTCAGTTGGACAATCCAAAGATGGGTGGTTATTTTTAGATGAATTGGCTGAAGTGTCTAGCGATGAATTAGAAGCAGCCAATACAACGAGAGATGATATGGCCTTTTTAGCTTACACATCTGGAACAACAGGTAATCCAAAAGGTGTTGTTCATACACATGGCTGGGCCTACGCTCATTTACAAACTGCTGCTTCCAATTGGTTGTGTATTGAGGAAAATGATATTGTATGGGCCACTGCTGCACCAGGATGGCAAAAATGGATTTGGAGTCCTTTTTTATCTGTATTGGGAATGGGTGCAACTGGTTATGTTTACAATGGCAAATTCAATCCAGAAAAATATTTATCTCTCTTAGATGAAAATCAAATTAATGTGTTGTGCTGTACACCTACTGAATATCGTTTAATGGCTAAGGTAGATGATTTGAGTCATTACAAACTCGAACACTTACATAGTGCTGTTTCAGCTGGAGAACCATTAAATGAGGAAGTCATTGATACATTCCGAAAACACTTTAATATTACAGTAAGAGATGGATATGGCCAAACTGAAAATACACTGTTAATAGGTATAACAAAAGGAATGGAAGTAAGAATTGGTTCTATGGGTAAACCAACTCCTGGTAATACAGTTGACATAGTTAATGAAGATGGCGAAGTATGTGATGTTGGAGAAGTAGGTGATATTGCTGTTCATGTAAGTTCTCCTGCTTTATTTAAGGAATATTTAAATGATTCTGAAAGAACAGCGAAACAATTCCGCGGAGAATATTATATTACAGGAGATCAAGCTAAAAAGGATGAAGATGGATATTTTTGGTTTGAAGGACGTAGTGATGATATTATCATCAGTTCAGGATATACAATAGGACCGTTTGAAGTGGAAGATGCACTTGTAAAACATCAAGCGGTAAAAGAATGTGCAGTAGTGGCTTGGCCGGATGAGATTCGCGGAAGTATTGTAAAAGCGTACGTGGTTTTAAGAAATGGATATGATCAAAATAATCATCAATTAATACCGGTACTTCAAGAGCATGTAAAACAACTAACTGCACCTTATAAATATCCTAGAGCAATTGAATTTTTAGATGAATTACCTAAGACGATATCGGGTAAAATCCGTCGAGTTGAATTAAGAAATAAGAAGGAAAGCTCGGCATCTAAATAAGTGTGGTTATGATCGGTGGGGTTATCTACTTCCACCGATTATTTATTGTACTAGAAGAGCTTTAAAAACAATATAAAGAATAGAGACTTATATTTCTTCTAAATCTTATTTTATGTTCCGACTGTATTTTTATGGTATTATATTTGAATATTCTAACTATGTCAGGCGGTAATTACATGAGTTCTAATAAAGAGATGGAAGGTATTATTTATGGTGCGTTATCTTATTTAATGTGGGGAGTTATTCCAATATATTGGAAATTTCTACAACATGTAGATTCTACTGAAATACTTGCCCATCGGGTCTTTTGGTCTTTTGTTTTTATGGTTTTTCTCTTACTTTTTACTAAAAAATGGTCATCATTTATTACTTACATGAAGGAAATTAGTAAGAACAAAAAGAAGCTATGGGCTTTATTTGCTGCATCTCTTTTAGTAAGTGCGAATTGGGGAATCTTTATTTGGGCTGTAAATGCAGGAAGAATTTTGGATACAAGTTTAGGATATTATATAAATCCACTTGTAAGTGTTCTTTTAGGAGTAACTGTATTGAAAGAAAAGTTAAATAAGGTGCAAATTCTTTCGGTTTGTCTAGCTGCAATAGGTGTATCCATTTTAACGGTTTATCTCGGTAGCTTTCCATGGATATCTTTAGCGCTTGCTATTACATTTGGACTATACGGATTGGCAAAAGTGTTAATTGATGCAGATGCGGCAATCGGCTTAACTTTAGAAACGATGATGGTTACACCAATAGCTATTGGCTATTATATCTACATTATATTTCAAACACCTGCTAGCACCTATTCTGTCAATGAACTATTATTCTTAATAGGTGGTGGAGTTGTAACAGCCGTTCCATTACTTCTATTTGCAATGGGAGCAAAAAATATTCCTTTATCAATGCTAGGCTTTCTCCAATACATAGCCCCGACATTGTCATTAATTATCGGTGTTACGATTTATCATGAATCATTTACTAAAGTGCATTTCATCTCGTTTATGTTTATTTGGAGTGCATTACTTCTCTATTCATTATCTCAAATGAAAATTAGAGAACGAATGATGAAAAAAATGAATTCAAGGAAAATAGGTGCTTAACTTCCACTAAAAAACGCAACGAGAACTTTTCGTTGCGTTTTATTTACAAAAATATGATTTATATTTGCTGCTCACTTGTATGATTTTCTCTTTTTCTAAAGTAGAAAATCAGTGCAATTATTGCAAGAATAATAAAGATGTATGGTACCCATCTCATGCCTGTAATTCCAAGTAGGAAGAAGGATATACATGTGATGGCTGCACATATTAAAGCATATGGAAGCTGAGTAACAACATGCTCAATTTGGGAGCATCCAGCAGCAGCTGAAGCAACAGTAGTTGTATCGGAAACAGGCGAACAATGATCACCGAATAATGACCCAGATAATACAGCGCTCATTAAGAAAAACATCATCGTTGAATCACTTGCGATTGCGATTTGAGCAGCTATAGGAAGCATGATAGCAAAAGTTCCCCAAGATGTACCCGTAGCAAAAGCCATAGCACCAGTAAGTATAAATAAAATGAGTGGTAAAAATGAAGGTGGTAAAGTCACTTGATCTATGATGCTTGCTAGATAAGAACCTGTTTCTAGCTCTCCGATAAAGCTAGAAAGCACCCATGCGTATAATAATATCTCCACGGCTGGTAAAGTTGTTTTCAAACCTTGTTTTAGAATAGTGAAGATGTTTTTAATGCTTTGTTTCCCTGTATTTATTTGTCTTATGTATAATAATAAACTAACAAAAGTGGCTAAGCTTGCTCCGATTACGAGGGATAAGCTTACTTCACAGTTTGAAAAGATATTCATAAAAGTCGGTGAATCACTATTTAGGTAACCAGTAATAATCATAGCACCAACTGATCCAATAATTAAAAAACTAATTGGAATAATTAAATCCCAGATAGAGCCTTTATTTGAAGTAGACACTAAAGCTTGTGTTTTCGCTTTAATAGGATTTTTCATTTTACCAATATTGATATCGAATGTGGCAGAAGAAAAAACAAACAATAAAGTCGATATAGCGTAAAAGTTTGTCGTTGCTATAACCATAAATGCGATTAACGGACTATCTGTTAGTTGGTGAACGGCAAATATTCCTGTAAGGATAGCAATGATATTTGCTCCCCAACTTGATAATGGACAAAGTACACAAGTTGGATCGGATGTTGAATGAATCATATAGGCCAGTTTCGTACGAGGGACTTTGGCATGATCTATAATAGGACCAGTAATTTGGCTAGTTGCGAACATGTTAAATACATCGTCAGGGAAAAGAGAAATTCCACATGTTGTAGTCATTAGTTGTGCCCCGCGTTTTGTACGAATTCGACGACCAATCCACTCGCCAAAGGCTTGATTTCCACCTAATGATGATATGAGACTGGTTAAGGCTCCTAATAATAATAAAAACGAAAGTACATAAAGATTTCCTGAGTTCCATGAACCATCACTATAAAATAATTGTAATATAGCTTCTAGCATCTTTTTTAATGCTTGTACAATATGTCCATTTTCCAAAATTAGGGCGCTTAGGATAATACCAACGCCCAATGAGAGAACGATTTTTCTTGTTACAATCACTAATGCTATGATGATGATAGGAGGAACAACACTGAAAAAAGAAAATTCCATTTTATCACCTCGAAATATAGTAAACAAGAAATTATTATATCATTGTCATTATCATGTGAAAAGATGAACAAAAGATATAGATATCTCTTTTTAGTGAATATTCCATATATCAAAAGCCACCTATTAAATAGGTGGCTTTTATGATTTGAGAAATTAGTATTAGTTTTAGGGCTAGCGTTTTTCTAGCATTTACAAAGGTTAAAAGACTATTTGAAACTATTAATCTTATAAAAAAGCTCTTTGTACTTTTTCCCAGAAGGAATTATCTTTTAGTTTTACTGTTTTAATGACACGATCACTGAGCGAGATTTCAATCTTTTTTGTATTTGCGATACTTAATGCTTCATTATCCATACCGATAATTGGAAAGGCGTTATTAATGTCTGTTACGCGTAGAGTCAATTTTCGGTCTCCGCTAAGGATAAATGGTGAACTAAGAGTACGATAAATGTTATTATTTAAAGAAGCTAATTCACTCACTTGGAAACAAGGTAACATAGGATCAACAACTGCACCACTCATAGATTTATTATATGCTGTACTACCAGTTGGTGTGGAAATGACCATTCCATCTCCGCGGAATGTTTCAAAATGTAAATCATCGATATAAACATCCAGCACAAATGTTTTAATAATAGAAGAACGTATACTTAATTCATTTAAGCAATAAAAAACGGGCTGTTCATCTAGTGATACTTCAATAACTGGATATTTACGTACTTCAATAAGTTCGTCTGTGATAGCTTCAATCATTTTATCGCGTTCTTTTATTGAAAAATCACAATACATATTAAGATTACCAGTAGTAGAAATACCTGCATATAAACAGTCATTTCGAAAACCAGTTTTGCGAACAGCTTGTAAAAATGCGCCATCATCACCGATACTGACGATTATGTTTGCTTTTTTTACATCATCAACAATATAAAAGTTATATTCTGATGCTAAATTTTCCGCTGTTTTTAGAATATCTGGAATGTCTTGCGTATTATTATGAAAAAAGAAAACATTTCGTCTGTTTGTCATAGTGACTCTCCCCTTTGGCTTTGTAGCATTTTGATTAGTTTTAGTTTTCTGATTCTATTATTTATTTTACCATTGTAGTGAAGCTTTTTGAAATTTGAAACGTATTAAAAGGAGCAGGTAAAAAGGAGGAATTAAAGAAATGAATGGAAAACGGTGGGCAGCATTAGGAATTGCAGCTGGGTTATTAGTCTTTTCAATAATTTTTAATTTAGCGTCAAATGTATTATTTTCAAGTGACGAAGAAGGAAATGGAATGTTTAATGACTTTCTAAATATGACGGAGGATGTCTACACAGAAGAAGTAATTGAACAAGGAAGTTCTTTAAATAAGATTGCGGTCTTAGATGTTGATGGTGTCATTCAAGATACATCTAGTTCAACAACTATGTTTAGCACGAGTGGTTACAATCATCGATCGTTTCTAGATAAATTAGATATGGCGAAGGATGATTCGTCTATAGCAGGAATTATTATTCGAGTAAACTCACCAGGTGGCGGTGTTGTTGAAAGTGCGGAAATTTATAAAAAGATTCAAGAAGTGAAGAAGGAAACAAGTAAGCCGGTTTACATATCAATGGGAGCGACTGCTGCCTCAGGTGGTTATTATATTTCTGCACCTGCAGATAAAATCTTTGCTAGTCCAGAAACTTTAACAGGTTCATTGGGAGTTATTATGCAAGGTTATAATTATGAAAAACTAGCTGAGAAACTAGGAATTGAAACCGTAACAATAAAAAGCGGACCATATAAAGATATCATGTCTCCAAGTAGAGAAATGACAGCTGAAGAACGAAAAATATTACAAAATATGATTGATAGCTCTTACAACCAATTTGTGAAAATTATTGCTGAAGGTAGAGGGATGACTGAGCAACAAGTTCGTAAAATTGCGGATGGAAGGATTTATGATGGTCGTCAGGCAAAAGAGGTGGGCTTAATCGATGAATTTGGTTATTTAGAGGATGTAACGGAAGCCATGAAAGTGGCCATTAAAGATGAAGATGCATCAGTTGTTCGTTATACTGATTCAGTTGGATTTGGTTCACTATTTTCTTTAACTGCTCAAAAATTATTAGGTGAAAAAACAGATATTTCAAGTGTGTTAACGGCCATTTCTCAACCGAATTCTCCTAGATTAATGTATTTATATGCAGAATAGGAGGGGACAAAATGACTGATTTGAGAGAAGATAGAAATGAAGAAAATAGTGAAAATATACAAAATATCTCTAATGATACAACTGTAGAAATGAATCATAATGAAAAAGAAGAATCTAATTATGTTCAAATGAAACAAAGTGAAGAATCTTTGGTTCCTTTACAGGAGCATGTAATAGAGGAGCCATTAGATAAAGACGTTAATAAAGAAAGGTTTGCAGGTTTTTGGATGCGCTTTTGGGCTTATTTATTAGATTTAATAGTTATCTTTAGTATTAGTGGGATTCTAATAAGTCCGGTATTTAAGGCGTTGGATCTCTTTCAATATTCATTTTGGATTTTTACTCCATATGCTCTAGCTAAAGCGGTTATTTTTTACTTATATTTTGTTTTGATGACCAAATTCTTAGGTCAAACGCTAGGGAAAATGGTATTCGGGCTTAAGGTTATTAGTTTAAAACAAGAGAAGCTAACATGGGGTACGGTTATATTCCGTGAGTTTATTGGACGCTTTATTAGTAAAACGATATGGATTACTTACGCATTAATTGGAATACTTCCCAAAAAACAAGGAATTCATGATCTATTTGCAGATACGAGTGTTGTTCTTAATGAAAAAAGATGAATAACTGAACTAGGAAAAAGAGGC
>NZ_CAPG01000079.1:0-4586 GCF_000321185.1 Bacillus sp. AP8 | reverse complement strand
AGCATAATAATTGTCAACATCAGCTTTTCCGCACCAATGATAAAATAAGATGAAAAAGCAACTATCAAATCAAAAAACAATAGACCATAGCTAATGCTCCATCCTAAATACTTATGTGTTATCCTTGCTAAGATGGTAGTACCTGCTGTTGTTCCGCCAACCCGAATGATTAGGCCAATCCCGCAACCTACAAATATTCCTCCAAAAATGGCATTTACCATCAATTCATTAGAAGTAATATTCCAGCTTTCTGTCAGATGAAGAAAAAGCGAGTTAGAAACTACAGCAATAATCGTATAAATCGTTGTTACTTTATTCAAAAATTTATAACCGATTATTAACAAAAATGCATTCAGAATTAAGTTGACTAAACCTGGTGACCACTCAAATAAATAATAGGTAATAATCGTGATACCAGTTACTCCTCCTTCACCAAGCTCGTTCGGAATAACAAATAAATTTACACCTAACGCAAATAGAAATGCACCAATAAGGATAAAAATAATGTCTGTGGTTCTTTTTTTCATATACTACCTCACTGCTCATAAAAATATTTACTGGGAACAAACTCTCACCATTATATCGTGGAACATTAAAATCGAACAGTAGTCTATTATTTATTTTAATACAAGATTTTATTCAAACTTTATTACAAATGATCACATACACTTTCTGAGATTTAAATTATATGTCTATTTATCAAGAAAAAGAAAGGCAACATTAGAAATAGAAAAGGTTCCGTCAAACGCACTAATGGTGAATTTTTGGTTTTATGGTTCAAGCTTTGATGTCTTAGAATGGAAATAGGTTGGAATATTGGAAGATGAAATTACAGATTTGCAAATTTTTCCACTGGATTATTTTCAGTTTATGAATATAAAGTTGGTGGAATGGCATTTGAAGAAGATGTACTTGGATTATTTGATTGTAACGAAGTATATCCTGGTGAATGTTATTGGTTGGAAAATATTCCCCTGGATTATTTCCTTCAGGAGCCATCTCCTTTCATAGAGATATTATGGAATGAAAACAAGAATGAATTCTTATTAAAACTGGGAGGTTTACTTTGAACCTTAAGGTAATGGGAGTAGTTTGAGGGAGGTTAGTTTTACTTAGGTAAGTATGTTTATTGTTCCAATTAGGTGAACTTATATATCAAACTAGATTAGTATTCTCTTTTTAATTGTACGGGTTACCGCTATTTTTTCTAAAGTCGTTATCGGACAAACGAAGCAGTTTATTTCATGTGGAAATGAACGGAGAGGAAAAAATGTTACTAAAAAATATTTTGAATTCTAATAATTTATTATTGTCTTTAGGAACTTTTTATGTAGGTGTGTCAACGTTTTTTGAAAGGGAAGCTTTCAACAAGAGTGGATAGGTAAATTGCCATTTAATAATTGGGCAAGTTTAGCTTTATTTAGAATGATTATTTTTGGGATCGGAAATGCCATTGCTTCAACTTATGGATTTATAAAGAAAGATAAAAAAATATTTACAATGACCTTCACTATGGGAGCATTATTTTTCTTTGTATTGTTATACCGACTATTTTGTTGGGGGAATGGTACTTACCAACAGGAGTATTTTTTGTATTAAGCATAATCCAAATATTACTTGGTTTCGTTACTAAGAAATCATAAAAGGAAAAATTAGTTGAAATTTCATTAAATTATTTATCACTTCACTAACAGGTGCTAGAGCTGAAGATCAAGGCTGCTAATGGCGTAGGTTAGCTCAATAAGGTACACAGTATATTTATTATGTGAAACAAACAATAAAGAATGGAGGAAGAGAAATTAACTTCCTCCAAGATAATTTACTCTTTGTTTTTAGTTTCCATATGAAGAGGAGGAGGAAGTAACCATCCTTTTTCTTTCATAATTTGTAATAATTTCGCACCGTCTTTTAAACTTTTGGCACTTTGTTGAGTAAGCATTAGGGCTATATCTTCGCGAATACACTGACTAATAAGACCACTCATTGCTGTTAAGCCAGTAGCGATATCGCGAGCTATAGCATATGCAATTTGAGCATCTTGAAATCTAGCTCCAACCGGAATTTGTTCAATGTCTACTTCAGGTCTTTCAGCAGGGGTAGGCGGAACAACAACATCATTTGCTATCAATAATTGTTCAAGTTCTTTGATGGCAGGTTTAATACTTGAATTTATTACATCTTTAATAAATTCTTTCAAATCTTTATCGCCAGTATGATTGAAATAGACTTGGTAGCCATCCAATGCTGCTTTTGTAACAGCTAATTGTGTGTATATTCCATATACTTCACCGTAATGCATTGGTTCATTTTGAGGATTACCACTTAAGATACCCATAAATACACTCCTTGTTTCAATAACATTAGTTAAGATTTTTTACAACTCACAAATGTTATTATGTGTATCTTCCAAGAAGTTATAAGTGTATTTATAAATTTGAGATAAAAAACAAATATTATTTAGTTTCGTAGCAGACATATTATGTGTATTTTGTGAAACAAAAAAACACTTCTAAGAGCGTAATTGTAAGATCATAAAATTTTATTACTCTAGTAATAAAAAAGATAAGAATAAAAGCATTTAGAAAAATAATCACATATTTAAATGGATTCTTCTTAATAAAAAAGGCAGTTATTATTCCAATTAGGGGTAATTTCCAAGCAATTTCAAATGTAACAGCACCTATTAATGGGAAATTTATATCTGCACTTTCTGTTAAAGCCATTAACACAGATATAGTAATGAAGGAATATAAACTTAGACAGAAGAAATAAATTTGATTACGAATGTTGTTTTTTATAGACATTAGTTCTTTACCTGTTATTGCTTATTAAAACTATTTATACAAAAGTATATATAACTATATCTAATGGATGCGTCAAGAGTATGAGTAGATTTAGAAGTGTTTGTGAACAAAAGACACATTATGTGTAAAAAAAAGCCCTTTATGTGGATAAATGGGTGACAGGCGAAGGGCTAAATCAATCAATCTCAGAAATACGATTGTAAAAGAAAGAATCAGATTGCTACCTTGTACTGTTATGTTATTCAAATTGAAAGTAGAAGTTCTAATTATTTAGCACATTTAAATATAGTAAACAAAAAATATCCAGTAGAGGTGATCTTCTGGATAATAATTACAAGGCATATTAAGGAGTTGCGTTTTTAGGAATAAGAATAAGGTACACATAGGCTGAAAAGAAAATGAGTTTGAAGAAAGTGTTTTTCTAAAGTAAAACCACAATATAAGCTATTCATAATAAAAAAAATAGTGCTTTTCCTTCGGTATTATTTCTTTTTTGTAACAAATCTAATTACAAACATAAGAACTACGAAAGAGAAAATTATAATAGATAACACAATGATTGCTTTAGTAGTAATAAAACTCATGTTCAGCACCGCAAAAAATATTTTTATAAACTTTAATTAAAAATTAATTATTTTATTAACTTAAATAGTAGGAAGATAATTGATGCAAAAAAAATAATACAATTAAGAATACTAATCCTTCAGAAGTTAAAAAATTCAATTTAACACCACCAAATGATTAATATGAGTATTATTACATTTGAATATAAATTATTCAAATGAATCTAATAATTAAGTCACATAACGTAGATTATGTGTAATAGAATGTTAATTTTCTTATGTCGCTAACGGAGCAGCTTAGTGGAACAAGAAAGAGGATAAATCAACATTAATATGGAATTATTTCACATACAAGTTTATTGATGAGGGAGGTCTAAAGTGAACAATAAAACTCCTAAAAAAATACATATTATTGGTTCCGTTGGAAGTGGAAAAACAACGTTAGCGAAAGATTTATCCTCAAAACTAAATATTCCGTTTTATGAATTAGATAATGTAGTTTGGAAAAGAAAAAAATCTGGAGATATAAGAAGGACGGATGAAGAAAGAAAACAGTATATGAATTCTATTATTCATTCTGAAACTTGGATTATTGAGGGGGTTCATAACGAGGATTGGGTGGCAAATAGTTTTTATAATGCAGAATTAATTATTTTCTTAGATACTAAATATCCGATAAGAATCTATCGAATAATTAAACGATTTGTATTACAAAAATTCAAATTAGAAGAGTCAAATTACAAACCTACTCTAAAAATATTCTTTAAAATGTTTAGATGGAATAGATATTTTGAAGAAGTCGGTAAACTTAATTTCTTTAAAAAATTTGGGATATATAGTGACAAGTTATTAGTTGTTAAAAATAGAAAAAGTATTGAGAACTATTTAAAGTAACAGGTGCGTTAGCAGAAAAAAGAGACAGCAAAAGGGTAGTGACCCCTTAAAGTTAGATTTTTTATTACGCAGCTGATTGGCTGGTTTGAGTTCGGTATTGTACGGGACTTAAACCAGCCAATTTCTGCTTAATGCGTTTGTTGTTATAGTAATCGATATACGCTTCGATTTTTCGTTTTAACTCATCGTACGATACTAATTCTTCTCCATAATACATTTCTTGTTTTAAAATCCCAAAGAAATTTTCCATTGTCGCATTATCTGCACAGGTTGCTTTTCTATACATACTCTGAAAAATATGATTCTGCTTTAATGTTTGAATCCG
>NZ_CAPG01000080.1:0-35271 GCF_000321185.1 Bacillus sp. AP8 | reverse complement strand
GTCAACACGATAAAAAAGGTTGTTTGTTCTGTTTTCACAGTACAAGCAACCTTTTTTTGTATTACTCTTTATTGTTATATCATTCGACTATACATTGTTGGAAAATCATTCCGTTTCCTGTATTCTAACAATTTTATAATTAATTATGATACTGTATGGATAGCAAATTCTCAGAATACTTCTTTGTTTATCCTTTCAACTTCAGTAGAGAGGATGTTAGCTTTGCTTAAAGACGATATTATGGACTTCTTAGATACAGAAACAGCTAGCTTTTTTTCAGAGGAGGATAAAAGTCATTATACAGCGATTTATATGTCGGAATACTTTTCTGTAAAAAGAAACACGATTAGTCATTATTTAAATCAACTTGTTGAAGAAGGAAGAGTCATTAAAATTAATACTCGTCCTGTATATTTTTTAGATAAGCTGTCGTTCGAACGAAATTTTTATCATGTAAGTAAGCCTATTTATTTAAGTATTTCTGAATTAGAGAGTGACAAAGATATTTTTGTAGAAGAAAAACATTTTTTTTAAGATTTAATAGGAGCAGATGCTAGTCTAAAAAAAGTAATTGAACAAATTAAGACACCCGTTTTTTATCCAGGGAATGGATTACCCATTATGCTGTATGGACCTACAGGTACAGGTAAAAGTATGATGGCCGCTATAATATGGCAATATTCCATAGAAAAAAATGTACTTGATCAGGATGCTCCTTTTTTATCATTTAATTGTGCTCAATATGCAAATAATCCCGAGCTGCTTTGGTCATGTCAAAGGAGCGTTTACTGGGGCTAATGAAATGAAACAAGGAATGCTAGAAAAGGCTGATGGAGGTATATTGTTTTTAGATGAGGTCCATCGATTAAATGAAGAGAGTCAGGAAAAGTTGTTTACGTTTATGGATCGTGGTGTTTTTAGAAGGATGGGTGAAAGTGAAGGAGAGCATACATCTAATGTACGATTAGTCTTCGCGACAACTGAAGATCCCAAAACTCATTTCTTACAAACTTTCATCCGTCGTATTCCTTTAAATGTTTATATTCCATCTCTAAATGAAAGAGGTAAATTTGAAAAACAATTATTTCTATACAATTTTTTGTTGAAAGAAGCAAAAGTACTGAAACGTGATATTCAATTGTCTTCGATGGCTGTTACTGTGTTATTAGAAAATACGTATAAAGGAAATATTGGAGAGTTCTAAAATGTCATTAAATATTTGTGTGCCGTTTCTTTTTCTAAAAATAGAAAAAAAGAGAAACTTGAAATACATTTACATAATATACCGGAAAGTATGTTTGAGGAAGGGTACATGGAAACAGATTTGCGATACGGTCAGAATAAGATGATTCTTATATCACCATTGATGACAGTTGATCAATTATGTGGGAATGACATTTCGGATATCAAATTGATTAGAAATATGTTTGAGCAAATGTGCGAACTATATGCAACAAAATGTAGTAAGAAAATCGATAAAACTATCTTTGAAGAAAACATCAATAGCGAAATTAATGTTATGCTGGACAAGTTAATTTTCGAGCGTGTTTCTGAACAAGAAGGAATAATGCTTCGTTATACAATATCGGCGTTACAAGTGGTTTTTCGCTACATAGAAGATAGCCATTTTCTACAGTATAATGGCAATAATCTTTATGCTGTCGCCTATTATTTTTATTTTCGTAATCAGCATCAGTTTCGTTGGAATGAGAAGGAACAGAGTTTGTTAAAGGGTCTATTTACATATATAAAGAAAATGCGCATGAAGAAAATATTATTGCCAAACGTATGGTGAAACTAATAGAAAGTAAATTAGATACGAGTCTAGATTTAGAGGATGAAATCTTTTTATCATTTTATTTAAAAGGTCTTCGCGTAGGTAAGGGAAAAAAACAAGCGAAAGCTATTATTTTGGCACATGGTTATGCAACAGCTAGTTCTATAGCAAGTGTGACGAATCGAATGTTAGGAAAAAACATATTTGAAGCTTTTGATATGCTACTTGATATTCGTTTAGAAGAAGTAGCAACAAATGTTATGCAATATATCGAGCGTAATGACGTATCTCAAGGACTTGTCATTCTAGTTGATATGGGTTCGTTAAAAGATATTTATGCTCGATTTAGTACAACTATTGAGGCACCTATAGCCATTATAAATAATGTATCAACTCAGATGGCTTTATACGTAGGTGAGTTAATTCATAAAGATGTTTATTTGGAAGAGCTAGTTGAACTAATAAAGAAAAATCAAGAAACACAATATAAATTAATATATCCTGAAAAAGCAAAGCAACGAGCGATTGTAACATCTTGCTTTACAGGTATGGGAACGGCATTACAACTTCAGAAGCTGTTAGAAAATAGCATTCCTATTGAATTAGATATTAAGATGATTGCTCATGATTATGAAAGATTGAAAACATATGGAACGAGAGAAGCTTCATGATGATTGTTGATGGTAGCTAATAAAGGAGAATTTCCAGGCTATAATAAATTTGCCGAACAAATAGAACATCTGCCTGCAAATTTACTAGCAGCTAAGAAAAAATTCGAGCCGATTGCTGCTCAAATTGCGGAAGATACTCCTGTATTTTTAGTAAAGGGTGAAGGAAAGCGTCGTGTAATAGACGATAGAGTTGAGGTTTTTGTGCAAAAATACAGCAAGAAGTTTACAGTTATTGATCCGCTAGATTACGAATTAAAGGGAATTGACGATGAATTCCGTTGGATTCTTGCTCCAACTATTACTTCGACATTACTTGTTGATCGCTTAGCTCGTCACTTTGAAAACTGTACAAAACATGATCTTGACATACGTCGCTATTACCGTCAATTTGAATATTAATAAAGAGTTGCTTTAACAGGTGGGAGCTTTTGTTTCTCTTCATTGATTATATGTGACACTAATTGGTTTATTTAAGGCATTCCAGCTTTGGAATGCCTTTTTTTCATAGTAGATCAAAGAAGACTAATGGATCGCGCATAAATGAAATCCAAAATAGAACTAATATTTAATCATAATTCATACATCGAAAAATATATAAATAAAAAGGTTTATCTTGAGGTTAAGAAAGGAATTGAGAAGGAAAATCCATTAATGGAAGGAAGTATAAATGTGGCAAAAAGAGAGAAGAGTGTTTCGACAAAATTTGTTTCAAATGGAATTACTTTTGGTTCAGCATTAGCAATCACGATTTCCTGGAGTTTACATAAATCTATTATTTGGGCCATTATTCATGGCTGTTTTAGTTGGTTTTACGTCATTTACTACATATTCACGAGATAATAAAATACCCTATCGTGAGGTTATCAAAGCGGTAGGGTATTTATTCTATATCCATGTATATGTGGTGATTGTCATGTCACTTTTCATGATAATCCAAACTGTATGTTAATCATTTTTAATCCTCTTCATATCCATCGGTACGATGAAATGGAATATCACCTATAATAGATTCAATATTTTCTTCATCCAAAATATCTTCGTAATTTTCATGGGCTCTTGATTGGACGACATCTATTTCATTTCCTGTTATGTCAGTTGCAATAAATGTTTCAAAATCTTCTGTGAATCCTTCTTGATCATCTGCATCATTATATATGCTTTCATATTTATCATAATGTCCTAAAAAATCGGATGTCGTTTCTGAGGTTCCGAATCGTGCTACTTCCTGGAAGCTATCATATCCATCTTTTCGATCATAAGAGTCACGTGACGGTGGTAACATGATATCCTCTTCAACGGGTCGATCTTCTTTTATATCTTGATCGGGAGTATGAGAAATACAATATAAGCTATATGGAATGGCTTGTAGTCGTTCTAAAGGAATATCTTCATGACAAACAAGACATTTTCCGTACGATCCATCTTCGATTGCTTGTAGAGCTTGATTGATTTTTTCTAATTCATACATTGTATGAGCTTCTAGTGCATAGTCCTTCTCACGATCAAATAATTCTGTACCTAAATCAGCAGGGTGATTGTCATAAGAGGAAAGTTCATCAACAGAGTTTTTTAAGCTTCTTACATTTCCATTATCATATGTTACATCAAATGTATGATTCATATCACTTTTAAGATGAAGTAATTCTTGTTTAAGTGCTTCTAATTGTTTATGTGAAATCAATGGTCTAAAACCTCCTTCTCTACGTCTTACATAGTATAAACAGCCCTCAAAAAAACATTCTCCTAAGTAAGTTTTATTTAGCACTATTTTCTAAAAGATTGTTGTTTCTTAGTAGATCAGCTGATAAAAAATGATTGGTTGATTGGAGCGGGAACTTACGAAATTTGTAAAAGAAATATTTCTTAGTGGGAAAAAGGTTATGAAGTTTGGTTTGTGGGGAAATGTTTTTGGGTGGAGACATAACTGGATATTTGGCTAGCATGTTAAGACGTATTTCATTTTTGATTGCTTCTCTTTGTCAATTGCTGTAGTTCTTTAATGGGAGCCTTATTATTTGCTTAAATAATAAGTAGCCTCTGCAAAGAATGACAAAGAAAAAAAGCTATCAAAATAATAGCTTTTTTCCTTTTTTAAATTAATAGTAACGAACAACAGTGACATTAAATAAAATGACCGATGAATAATCCAATGGCTAATAAGAATCCAAAGATTGTATTTGTTTTAGCTGTTTGTACCATCGCAGGTGCCATTTTTATAGGTGTATCATTAGTCAAGAATCCTTTAACTGATTTAATAGGTAATGGAAGACTAAGAATGACTAATAATGTCCATGGTGTAATAACGTTCATTAATACTAGGGCAATGATCCATAAATATGCAAAAGCAAACATGGAAGCAAGGAAAATGACAGCTTTTTTCTTAGCTAGTAAAATGGCTAATGTTTTACGACCGTTTTCTTTATCACCATCAAGATCACGAATATTATTCGAAAGCAAAATTGCCCCTACTGTTACAGCTATTGGAATAGAAACTAATATGGAAAGTGTTGTGATTTCGTTAGCTTGAATATAAAAGGATATTAGGATAATAAGCATACCCATGAATAGCCCAGCAAAGATTTCTCCAAAAGGTGTATAAGCAATTGGAATAGGGCCACCCGTGTATAAATAACCAATTGTCATTGCTATTAATCCAACTACCGCTAACCACCATGTTGTAGACATACAAATATAAACGCCGATAAGTGCTGAAATTCCATATAAAGATAAGGCGATAGTCATTACGGTTCTTGGGGTAATCCCATCACGTACGATAGCTCCTCCAATTCCAACTGATCCTTCATGATCAAGTCCTCTTTTAAAATCATAGTACTCATTAAACATATTTGTTGCTGCTTGTATTAATAAACTTGCTAACATCATTGCACAAAATAACATGATATTGATTTCGTAATTATTAATGGCAAGTGCAGTACCAATTAATACAGGAACAAATCCAGCTGTTAAAGTATGAGGTCTAGTAAGCTTCCACCAAACTTTCCAACTGGGTTTATTTGGTATATACTCTACAGCTTTTGTATTCATTTCTGTCTGCATGAATATGTGTCTCTCCCTCTAAATGTTAGTTGAAAATATTATTTAGTAATTGTGAACGAACCTTCACAAACTAAGTGTAGAAAAAGTGTTAGTTCCTGTCAATTAATTTATATTGTAGTGAATAACGTAAATTTCAAATATAATATAAAGAAGGACTAGATGTAAATAAAAACTTTTATATTTTCGGGTGAAATTTTCTTGGAAAAAGGCTTGAAACATTGACACAATTCAATTAACAGGTGTATCTTTAAGAAGGTTTAAAGGTATATATCGATTTGGTAAAAGGGGGGATTTTTATGGCTATCGTAATTGAAACACAACTCCTTGAAGGATTACAAAAAGCATTAAACAAATCTAACGAAACGAATACTCCAGTACTATTTAGTAAAGTAGTGAAAACGGAGGCAGTAAGCCCCCTTTCTTTTTATCAGTCTGGACGAGAGCAATTCTTAGGAGAACGGTTCTTTTGGCAAGAACCAACCAGCTTACATGCTATTGTTGGGCTAGGTAAAATTGACAGAGTACAAACTACCACTAACGATAGATTTATCCATATAGAACAATATTGGAAAACATTGCTTGATAATAGTGTTATTCAGAAAGAAGAAGAATTATCTGCAATTGGTCCTGTTATGTTTGGAGGATTTTCCTTTGATCAAGAAAAATCACAATCATTATTATGGGATAACTTCGGGGATCCTTTTTTCTATGTTCCACAATTTATGGTTACGAATGTGAAAAAACAAACGTATTTAACAACTAATATTTTATGTTCTCCAGGAGACAATATAAAGCGCTTTATTGAAGTGTTTGAAAACGGGCAGCAGTTATTACGTGCAAGCAAAACCCCACTTTCGTTTGTGGAAAATACACTAGTTGAGAAGCGGGAGATTGAACCTAATAAATGGAAAGAACAAGTAGCCAAAGCAGTTGAAAAAATTGCAAGCTCAAACATTGATAAAATCGTTCTTGCAAGAGAATTAAGATTATTCTTTAAGAACAATATTATGTCAGATGCAATTTTACCTCAATTGTTAAAAGAACATGGTACAAGCTTTATATTCAGCTTGGAATCAGGTAGTGATTGTTTTATTGGAGCTACTCCTGAGAGACTTGTGAAAAAAGAAAACGACACTATTTTATCGACTTGTTTAGCGGGGTCAATTGCAAGAGGTAAAGACGAAATAGAAGATGAGAGACTTGGTCAGCAATTATTGAATGATCCTAAAAATTTAAAAGAGCATCAATATGTGGTTTCAATGATTCAAAAAGCAATGCAATCTGTTTGTCATGATGTTGATGTACCAAGTAAGCCTATTTTAATGAAAATAAAGCACATCCAACATCTATATACTCCAGTTGTTGCAAAAAGTGAACAAAATGTTTCTCTATTGGATATTGTGAAAAAGCTCCATCCAACACCTGCACTTGGCGGTTTGCCACAACAAGAAGCGGTGAAGTGGATAAGAGAAAATGAAAGCCTAGAGAGAGGTATTTACGGAGCGCCACTTGGCTGGATGGATGCTAACGGTAATGGTGAGTTTGCTGTAGCACTTCGATCAGCATTATTACAAGGCAAAGAAGCTTCTTTATTTGCGGGTTGTGGCATTGTAGAGGATTCTAATCCAGAAGAAGAATATAAAGAAACATGGATTAAATTCCAGCCAATGCTTAATGCTTTAGGAGGATCGTCAACATGAATCATCAAGAAGATTTAACAATGTATACGTCTGCTTTTGTGGACGAGCTTTCGAGAGCAAATATTAAACATGCGGTAATTAGTCCTGGATCACGCTCTACTCCAATCAGCATGCTTCTTGCTAAGCATCCTGATATTGAAGTGCATATTAACATAGATGAAAGATCAGCAGCCTTTTTTGCATTAGGTATAGCTAAATCAACGAAGGAACCAGTTGCAGTAGTTTGCACATCAGGTACAGCAGCGGCGAATTACTATCCTGCCATTGTAGAAGCACACTATTCTCGCGTTCCTTTAGTCATCATTACAGCCGATCGGCCACATGAATTAAGAGATATTGGAGCACCTCAGGCTATAGATCAAATTCATTTATATGGTCAGCACGTAAAATGGTTTTGTGAAATGTCAGTTCCTGAATCAAAGGATGTATCTATCCAATATGTTCGAAATGTAGGCAGACGAGCGGCAATGATTTCAAGTAGTCATCCTGCAGGACCAGTTCATCTTAATTTCCCAATAAGAGAACCATTAATTCCTAATATGGAAAAAGATTATTTTCAAGTAGGAAGAGGAAAAGTTTCATTTAAGGACTGTTTTAAAGATGGAACGAAACTTCTTCATGAAGAGGATATTGAAGTACTTCTTGAGCAGTTACGTGACAAGAAAAAAGGTTTAATTATATGTGGAGAAATAAGTGAGGATGGATTTGCTGAAGCGGTAATAGAATTGGCTGATAAGCTACAATATCCAATATTGGCGGATCCTTTGTCACAATTAAGAAAAGGTCGTTATCAAGAGCAAGTAATGGACTGTTATGATACTTTCTTAAGATTCGATCAAGCTGTCCAAGAACTTCAGCCAGATGTTATTATTCGTTTTGGGGCTATGCCGGTTTCTAAAGCATTAACCTTATTTATTAAACAATGCAAAGAAATACCACAAATTGTTGTAGATGGTGGTTCAGGATGGAGAGAGCCAACAGGATTAGCTACAGAAATGATTTATGGTAATGAAACCGCATTGTGCGTATCTTTATCACAAAAAATTTCTCATAGTTCTTCAAATGAATGGCATAACAAATGGCAACAAATAAATCAGTGTACGAAACAAGTTTTACAATCAATTAAAAGTTTAAATTCAATAAATGAAGGACAAGTTTTTACAGAGCTTTCGCATTTGCTTCCACAAAATTCGAATTTATTTATTAGTAATAGTATGCCTATTAGAGACTGTGATACGTTTTTTCATTGTAATGAAACCAATGTTACTCTTTATGCAAATAGAGGAGCAAATGGAATAGATGGGGTTGTATCAACAGCTCTTGGAGTAAGTGTTGAAGGAAGTCCTACAGTTCTTGTGATTGGTGATTTGAGCTTTTTCCACGATTTAAACGGTTTGCTCGCAGCAAAGATGCTGGAAAGAGATATAACGATAATTATCATTAACAATGATGGTGGAGGTATTTTTTCGTTTTTACCACAATCTTCTGAAAAGGAACATTTTGAACAACTATTTGGAACTCCACATGGGTTAGATTTTTCTCATGCTGTTGAAATGTATGGTGGGAAGTTTACCAGAGTTGAAGACTGGGAACATTTTAAAAAAAGCTTTGTCGAATCATTCTCTTTGAATGGCATAAAAGTAATTGAATTAGTGACCGAACGCGAAAAAAACGTACTTGATCATCGAAATTTGTGGAATCATGTTTCCCAGGAAATAAACTGTTTGTTAACAGGTAAAGATAATGAAAATACAAAGTAATAATGTTACTTATCATGTAGATGTTCAAGGTAAAGGCGAGCCATTAGTATTGCTTCATGGATTTACTGGCAATTATGAAACATGGAAAGAAACGATTCACTATCTAAAAAATGATTATATGTGTATTATGCCTGATATTATAGGACATGGATTAACAGATAAACCTCATCATGAAAAAAGGTATCAAATTGAAGCTGTAGCTGAGGATCTAAAAAATATACTGCAGTTTTTACAAATAAAAAAAGCAAATATTTTAGGATATTCAATGGGAGGGCGTTTAGCCTTAACATTTGCTATTTTATTTGAGGAGTATACAAAAGTATTAATATTAGAAAGTGCTTCACCTGGATTAGCAAGTATAGATGAGAGAGAAAAAAGAAAGATTAACGATGCGAGCCTTGCTGAAAAAATCGTTCAGGAGGGCATAGTGAATTTTGTTGATTATTGGCAGAGTATAGCTCTATTTGAATCGCAAAAAAAGCTTTCAGATGAAAAGAAAGCTATCATTTATAAGCAAAGAATTTCGAATGATGAAGTAGGACTAGCTAATAGTTTATTAGGAATGGGTACAGGTGTACAGCCGTCTTGGTGGGATCATCTATCTAACATACAAGTACCTATATTATTACTTACTGGTGAGTATGATCGAAAGTTTTGTCATATCGCAAAAGAAATGAAACAAAGATTCTTACAATGTGAATGGGAAAATGTATTAAAGGTAGGTCATGCAATTCATGTGGAGAATCCTGAAAAGTTTGGTAAAATAGTAAGTGAATTTGTTGAAAAATGGAGGGTATAAATAGTATGGCATTCAATTGGGTACAAGAACGTGAATACGACGAAATAATTTACTCAACTTATAATGGTATTGCCAAGATCTCAATTAATCGTCCACATGTGCATAATGCATTTACTCCGAAGACCGTTTCGGAAATGATTGATGCATTTGCTTATGCGAGAGATGATGAAAAGATTGGTGCAATTATCTTAACTGGTGAGGGTGGTAAAGCATTCTGTTCTGGTGGAGATCAAAAAGTTCGCGGACATGGTGGCTATGTAGGCGACGATCAAATTCCACGTTTAAATGTTTTAGATCTTCAACGATTAATTCGCGTTATACCAAAACCAGTTGTAGCGATGGTTGCAGGTTATGCAATCGGGGGAGGACATGTATTACATATCGTATGTGATTTAACAATTGCTGCTGATAATGCAATATTTGGTCAAACAGGTCCTAAAGTTGGTAGCTTTGATGCTGGTTACGGTTCTGGTTACCTGGCACGTATCGTTGGACATAAGAAAGCTCGTGAAATCTGGTACTTATGTCGTCAATATAATGCACAAGAAGCATTAGATATGGGTCTTGTAAATACAGTTGTACCTTTAGAACAACTAGAAGCGGAAACGGTTAAGTGGTGTGAAGAAATGCTAGAGAAGAGCCCAATGGCGCTACGCTTCTTGAAGGCTGCCTTTAATGCAGATACAGACGGACTTGCAGGTATTCAACAGTTTGCTGGAGATGCTACACTATTATATTATACAACTGATGAAGCTAAAGAAGGTCGCGACGCTTTCAAAGAGAAACGTAAGCCGAATTTCGACCAATTTCCTAAGTTTCCTTAATAGGTAAGAATAAGAGGGTGTCAACCAAAAGTATCGCTTTTGAGACACTCTCTTTTTTTAGAGAGGGAATAGCCTATCCTCATAAGAGTTTCCAAGAGAGTGCGCTTTCGTTCAGAAAATGTATAATCTTTGTTATGGATTTAATAAAGTTCTAACCACCGTATATGATTTTGGAAGATTGTGTAATCCTTGAAAAAGGATTACGTTTTCTAAAGATAAGAAAGTATCAGATTTTGGACTTAGTTTCATGCCTAGCTTCAGTGCTTACTCCTCGAGGTAAGAAGTCTAGCCAACTAGAAGGTTAGATCGTAATCTACTAGTCGCTTATCTTATGCTGATTGGAGCTAATCAAGGTTTGCGCTTTTTTTAAAAGGGAGTGAAAAAGAAAAATGATGAAGGATGTTTTACCAAACTGGTTAAAAAAGAGAGCGGAGTTATCTCCAAATCGAATTGCGATAAAGATGTCGGGAAAAGAACTTACTTTCAAAGAACTATTTGATTGCTCTGTAGAGTACGCTAGTAAGTTATTTGAACATGGAATACAGTATGGAAGCAGAGTAGGGATTTTACAGAGCAATCAACTAGACATGGTGATAACAATACATGCGCTCATGCATTTAGAGGCTGAGATAGTATTGTATAACACACGTTTAACAACAAAGGAACTTGAATGGCAATTTAAGGACTCAAAATTAGATTGGTTAATCACAGGTGATAACTATACACAGATGATAAAGGATGTTTTAGAAGATAAAGCAATGCTTATTCCAATGGCTGCGATTGAATCGATGGATAAAAGTGATTCTTTTTCTATTGTAGAGGAATTTGATCTATCAAAAACGGTAACCATCATGTACACGTCTGGAACAACAGGCAACCCTAAAGGAGTTATACAAACATATGGTAACCATTGGTGGAGTGCAATGGGTTCTATGCTAAATTTAGGATTGCATGAGAAGGATATTTGGCTTTGCGTTGTGCCAATATTTCATATAAGCGGATTGTCTATTCTATTTCGAAGTGTCATCTATGGTATAACGGTTATTTTACATGAACAATTTAATGAAGAACGAGTAAACCGTTCTATTATGGAAGAGGAGGTTACGATTATTTCAGTTGTAACAGCAACATTAAATAGAATGCTGGTGCAGTTAAATAATCTAACCTATCCTTCGTCATTTCGTTGCATGCTTTTAGGCGGAGGCCCTGCACCAGTTAGCCTTCTAGAAGAATGTAAAGAAAAGAACATACCTGTCTTTCAAACCTATGGAATGACAGAAACTTCTTCACAAATTGTAACGCTATCTCCAGAGTATAGCTTGAATAAATTGGGATCGGCAGGAAAGGCACTTTTTCCTGCTCAAATTCAAATTCAAATAGATGACAGAAAAGCTGCACCTAATGAAGTGGGAGAAATCATGGTTAAAGGTCCAAATATAACAAAAGGTTATTTGAACCGTGAGGATGCTACAAAATCAGCCATCGTTAATGGATGGTTAAAAACAGGGGATATGGGATATCTTGATGAAGATGGATTTTTATTCGTAGTGGATCGTCGCTCAGATTTAATTATTTCAGGTGGGGAAAATATTTATCCAGCTGAGATTGAATCTGTATTAATGAAACATCCAGCTGTCTTTGAAGCAGGTGTGACAGGTATTGGAGATGCGAAGTGGGGTCAAGTACCTGTTGGCTTCATTGTTTTATCTAATAAAAATGTGCAGGTAGAGAATCTTATTGAACACTGCCAATCACATTTAGCATCGTATAAAGTACCAAAAAAAATGTATATTGTCGATGAACTTCCTAGAAATTCATCGAATAAGCTTTTACGACGCCAATTACTCCAACATTTGAAGGAGAAATTATGAACATACAATCTATAAGCTTAAGAAGAATTGCTTCTCCTTTGAAGCAGCCATTTGTAAATGCTCTTGGAACGATAACGAAAAGGGAAGCGATTATCGTTGAGGTGAAGGATCGCGATGGATTAAGTGGTTGGGGAGAAGTTGTAGCATTTTCAAGCCCATGGTATACGGAAGAAACGATTACAACATGCTACTACATGTTGAAAGATTTTTTGATTCCAGCAATTCAACAAATCCAAGTATCACATCCTGACCAACTCGAGACTCTTTTTTCGTTCGTTCGAGGGAATCATATGGCCAAATCGGGAATTGAATGTGCATTTTGGGATTTATACAGTAAACAATTGAATATACCTTTATCGAAATTATTTAATGGTGTAAAGAAGACAATTGATTCAGGAGTAGTTGTAGCTTCAGATAATATAGAAAAAGCCATACAACAAATTGAAGAGTATAAAAAAGATGGATATAAAAAATATAAAATTAAAATCAATCCACGAACAGCCATTCAATATGTATCAAACATATGTAACGAATATCCAAATATACCATTAATGGTAGATGCTAATTCTTCATTTACAAAAGTAGATTTGAAAACATTACAAGCTCTTGATAAATTTGACTTAATGATGATTGAACAGCCTTTAGGACATGATGATTTAATAGAACACGGTCAATTACAGAAACAGTTAACAACACCCATATGTTTGGATGAAAGCATAGTCTCATTTACATCTGTTCAAAATGCTATCGAACTTAATAGCTGTCAGGTTATATGTGTAAAAATGGGACGAGTAGGAGCATGGAAACAAGCTAAAAAAATTCACGATCTTTGTCTAAATAACGGGATTCCTCTCTGGTGTGGGGGGATGATTGAATTTGGAATTTCTCGTGCTCATAATATAGCTTTAGCTTCTTTAGAAGGATTCACGCTTCCTAGTGATATTTCTTCGTCTTCACGTTTTTGGGATGAAGATATTATTGATCCTGAAATTGTTGTAGAAAATGGCACAGTGAAGGTTTCTAAGTCTCCTGGGATAGGCTACAACATAAATTATACAGTTCTTGATAAACTGACAGTATATCAAGAAAATTTTATAATATAATAAATAGTTGCAAAAAAAGTAAAAAAATCAATTTTTAGGTATTTAGATGTTTTTTATTTTACTTCACATCCTGTATAATATTTGAAACGGAGCTTTAGTATTCTGAAAACCGAAAAAAACACAGGTAGGTATAAGATTATGAGAAAAAATAAAAACGCTTTTTTCATTGCAGAAGTATTATTTAATCTTCAGTTACCTATGCATGTTATTAAGGAAATTTCAGGCTTAGCTGAAGAAGAACTTCAATTTTTAAAGCCAACGGTTAGTTTTGAGGAAAAATAGTAGAATAAAGCAAAGGAGGCGCTCAATAGAGGTCTGCTTTGTGTTGTTTAAATATGTAAATGGAGTATTTAAATAAAAAGAAGAGCGGGGCTGTCTGAAAAAGTGATTTTTATCGCTTTTCAGACAGCCCCTACGCTTTATGGGATCTCTATTTTTACTTTCTAAAAAAAGTTGATGTTACGCGCTTTGTCACGTCGCTTTATTCTATCTTTAGTTGAGGAAGGATTGTATGAAACTTTTGCCAACCAAATTATGCCGTTTGAGACACCCTCTTTTCTACATTAAAAAATAGCTAGACCGAGGTCTAGCTAATGTACATCCACCACCATACTATTATGGTGGTGGAGATTGTGATTTACTAATAAATATCTTTTGGTTTAAATGTTTGGCACCCCGTTTGGCTACTAGTGCGTGCTTTCCCATCGGAGTACATTTCCACCATAATATTTTTTGCAGAGCAGCGATTTCCATGCTTCCAATAGAAGCAACTATTCGCACTGCATTTAACATCTTTTGCCATGTACCTCATCCTCCTTACAAGCTTAGTTTTTACTTATAAGTAGTTGTCATGACTGGTAATTTTCTTCTGTATTTATATAGGAAAAGCAAATTATTGTAGTGCTGTTTTTAGTGTTTCAAGATTTTTTTCCATTAGACTGAAATAATCTTTATTGTGTTCAATATCTTTTTCAGTTAAAACGGATAGATTATGAAGTTGTAATGACTTTGCTCCAATTTCTTTTTGGAGTATTTCTGTGAGCTTTGATTGGACGTTTTGTTCAAAAAGTACATAGTTAATGTTATGTTCTTTGGCTACTTCCATTATTGCCTTCAGCTCTTTTTGGCTAGGTTCACTTGAACTAGATAACCCAGATACAGCAATTTGTTCTAAGCCATAACGTTTCTCCCAATATCCATATGCTGCGTGAGATACAATGATTTCTTTCTTAGGGCTTTTAGTTATAGTCTCTTTAAAACCGTTATTAAGTTTGTCTAGTTTAGTTACTAATTGTTTGTAATTTTCTTCAAAAAATTGTTTTTCTTCAGGTTTAAGTTTAATAAGCTCTTTTTTAATTTCAGCAGCCATTGATTTAGCCAAAACAGGATCTAGCCACATGTGTGGGTCTACGTCGCCGTGATTATGTCCATCATCTTCATGTTCATGCTCATGCTCTTCACCTTGCTCATCATGTGCTAGTAATTCATCATCTAAATGTATCTTCTCTCCGACAGCTAAAAGTGTTACGTTTTCTTTTTCTAAAATAGGTTTTGTTTTTGTTACAAAGCCTTCTAAATTATATCCGATGTATAAGAAAAGATTAGATTCAGCCATTTTTATGACGTCTTTTTGTGATGGTTCAAAAGTATGTTCGTCAGTACCTGGTGGATATACGGAATGAACATTTACATACTTTCCACCAATTTGTTCTGCGAAAAACTGTAAAGGATATACCGTTGTGTATACATTTAGTGTTTCAGTTTTGTTCGATTCTTCTTTTTGATTACAGCCTGTAAGAATGACTGCAATCAGAAGAAGAAAGGATAATACAAGCTTTTTTTTCATAATTTCCCCCTGATTTGCATAGTATCGAAATAACCATTTGTTAAACTTGAGACTGCATAACCCAAAGATGATCATCTAGATTTTGTATATTTGTTACCCTTCCTAGTTTGCATCAAGCTTTAACTGTTTATTTCTTAATCGTAGTTGTTACGATTTACAAAACATTAAACGAAATGATTACGATTTATCATATTGTATATTAACGTAAATAGAACACGAACGCAAGAGTTTCGTGTTTTCTTTTTTTAGCAAATAACGACAAACATTATTTTCTTTTCTCTTCTTTTTCAGGTACCAAATCAACTCCACCAGGATGTAAGGGGTGGCATTTTAAGATTCTTTTTATTGTTAACCAACCTCCTTTTAAAGCACCAAAACGTTGTATTGCTTCTAGACCATACGCTGAGCAAGTCGGATAAAATCTACAGGTTGGTGGCTTTAAGGGAGATATAGTCTTTCGATAAAATTGAATTATAAACAGTAATACTTTTTTCATGTTATGTCATCCTTTTTGGAAATAAAGTGAATCAAAAAAATTCAAAGCTTATTATTAGATTGTTGTAGAACTTGATTCTATCATTCACTTTGAATACAGTAAGACATTTCAAATCTCATATTATTATACACCTAAATAAAAAATTGACATAACGTAAAGAATAGCAAAGTAATCATAAAAGAAAAATAATTCTAAAAAGTGAATGAATAAGATGAAAAAATCTGATTTTACCTATATGATATAGAAAGAATAAATTTGTTAGGAGTGAAGAAATATGCCATCAGTCGAAAGTTTTGAATTAGATCATAATATTGTTAAAGCCCCTTATGTAAGACACTGTGGTGTTCATAAAGTTGGAAGTGATGGAGTCGTAAATAAATTTGATATTCGTTTTTGCCAACCAAATAAGCAAGCAATGAAGCCTGACGCGATTCATACATTGGAGCATTTATTAGCATACAATATTCGTAAACACTCAGAGAAATATGACAATTGGGATGTCATTGATATTTCTCCTATGGGATGTCAAACTGGGTTCTATTTAGTGGTAAGTGGAGAACCAACAGTATTAGATATTATTGATGTATTAGAGCATACAATGAAGGACGGTATAGAAATAGTAGAGATTCCCGCAGCTAATGAAAAACAATGTGGGCAAGCAAAATTACATGATTTAGAAGGTGCAAAGAAACTAATGAATTACTGGTTGAAGCACACTAAAGAGGAACTACAACAAGTCTTTGCTTAGAATAAGTAAGAGGTTTAAAAAGGAATGGATATTCTTTTTTAGACCTCTTTTTTATGAGGTAATAGCTTTAAAACTCCTTATTGATCATGAGAATCATCAATTGTATCAGAAGGATGTGGGTCAATAGTGTGCTTATATTTATATGCTTTTGACGTCGTGAGAACACTAATCAAAATGACAGCAAAAACGATAATGATACAAATAACTAAAATGGGAATCATTTTAAGAATCGCTCCATCTCTATTTTTTCTTATATTTTCCATTGTACCATGTTGGTCATTTTTCTAGGTAGTATACCTAAAGTAATTTTTAAAATTTACGATATAAGTATTGTAACTGTATAAATAAAGAGTAGAGGGAGGCGAATAGAAATGGATATTAGTTCTATCATGAGTCAACAATTAGCAAGCCTTCAGCATACGGTTAGTATGAGTTTAATGAAAAATGCCATGTCAGTAGGGGCTGCACAAGCTATCGTCATGTTGGATGATTTTCAAGAAACGCAGCAGTCGATACAGCAAGTTGCACATCCATATGCAGGTAAAGTAGTAGATGTAAAAGTGTAAACAAATGGGAAGAGGCATCTATTAGATGATATACATCACCTTTTAGATGCCTCTTCATATATATGACAGACTCATTTATTTAGATTAAAACTAGTGAATATTTCGATAGTGGGAAATAAATGAACCTTTTTGTTGCGATTGATTTACTTCTGCAAATTTACTTTTTAATGTTTCCATTATGTACAACCCAAAAAAACTTTTTAATTCTACTTCATCCATTTCTAAAATATGCTCAAGGATTTCCTTTTGATCAAACTGCTCTAATACCGCCAAAGTAAGTATATCAATATCTTCATCATCACCTGTAAGTTTTGTACGATAGTGTTCAAATAAGTCATCAACGAGTTTCAATATTAACACCTCACCTTAACAAAAGTAGTAGAAAAGTACATGCAAATGCTGTTTACTTTCATAGAATATTGTATCACCTAATCCCCTTAATACCACAAGGTAATGCTCAAATATTCTTCTAATATTGTTTTACCCACAAAACTTTTTTTTAATCTATAACAAATTGGAAAATAAATATCAGGAAGGAGGGTAACAAGTGAAATTATCATCACTCAGATTACCTTTATTTGCATTTTTGGGTGGTAGCTTAATCCATATGAGTGGAGAATATTCTCAGTGGATTTTAATGGTGTTAGGATGGCTATTAGTGATTGATTTAGTATCATTTCTCTTAGTTGGAATTATTACCAAAACACTAAAATGGGAAATATTTATAAAAGAAACATTAAAAAGAGGACTTTTAATAGGAATCATTATTATTAGTTTCATTTTAGATGAGTTATTAAATACTGGAGACATGATTAGAAATGCAACTCTCCTCTTTTATATAAGTAATGAGATGGCGATTATATTAGGCTATGCCATCAAGGTGGGAGTACCATTACCAGATTGGATTGTGAAAATAGTTGAATTTATACAAAATGATATAAAGAATAAAAATGATCAATCTAAAACTTGATATGAATCTTTCATTTATCTAATCGCTCTTTTGTGGAATAGGATTAGATTATTAAGTAAAATAGAATATAATGAGCTCTTGATGAAAGAGGGTATTAAAAGTTGATTACATCATTTACAGATACTAATGGAAATAGTGTACATTTCTCAACAAACCTTAATACATTTTCTACTTCTCCTGGGCATGTATTAGTCCTTCTATACAGTTCTAATGGATGGGTTTTTACAAAGCATAAAAAAAGAGGACTAGAATTCCCTGGTGGAAAAAAGGAATTAGGTGAAACAATTGAGCAAGCGGCCAAAAGAGAAGTGTGGGAGGAAACAGGTGCACACATAAAGGATTTAATTTATATCGGGCAATATAAGGTAGAAGGTATGGAAGAAAGCTTCGTGAAGAATGTGTATTTTGCAAGGGTTGATTGTTTTGAAAGTAAAAATAATTATTTAGAAACTGATGGAGCTTTTTTTATAAAAGAGTTACCAGACACGTTTTCCGATAAAACATTTAGCTTTATCATGAGAGATCAAGTAGTGGTATTAAGTTTAAAAAGGCTGAAGGAATTACAGATAGTTCATAATGATAGTTGCATACAATAGGTATGTAAAGAGATTGTAATAAGTATAGAATATGAATGTAGTTATAAAGGATGAGTTGAAGGAGGCGTTGCCTCAATTGACTCATCCTTTATAATGTTTTCAGACTCATTTTTTATAAAAGGACCGATAACGATTTTTTTATTTAATTAATTTTCTTTCTAATAGGGCCACTAGCTGATACATAATAGTTGCGAAGACAGCAATAAGTAAGAGTGACATTAACACTAGTGTAAAATTAAACACTTGAAATCCGTAAATGATTAAGTAGCCTAACCCCTTAGCTGAGACTAAAAACTCACCAACTATAACGCCTACCCATGATAATCCTACATTAACTTTTAAGGTCGAAATGATGGTCGGCATAGAAGAAGGAAGTACAGCTTCATAAAAGCATTGTAATCTACTAGCCCCAAATGATTTTAAAACCTTTAAATAGTTATCATTTACCTCTTTAAATGACGTATATACGACAATGGTAGTGATAATAACGGATATGATCGCTCCCATAGCAATAATAGAGGTAAATCCAGGACCTAGTGCAACAATGAGAATCGGACCTAATGCTACTTTAGGCATGGCATTTAAGATGACTAAATATGGATCCAATACTTTCGAAAGGAAAGGGGACCACCATAATAATGCAGCTAATAAAGTTCCGATTAGTGTGCCAAGAATAAATCCTAGTATTGTTTCAAATAATGTAATACCGACATTGGTAAATAGAGTTCCATCGCCTGCTTTATCGATAAATAGAGCAATGATTTTAGATGGAGAGCTAAAAATCAGTGGATCAATCCATTCAAAACGGCTAGAAATCTCCCATGATGAAAAAAAGAGGATGAAGATAATTGCTTGATAAAAGTATACGTACTTTTTCTCTTTTTTGAGACTCTGTCTATAATCATGGTGAAGCGATTTAATATTCATTTGCCAGTTCTTCAATAAGCTCAAACTCCTTCCATATCGTTTGGAATAACGAAGAATATAGCGGATGATTTCTTGCTTCAAAAGGAGAGATTTTTCTTAATTCATCAGGTACATTATAGATTTTATAGATCCTACCTGGTTTAGCGGCAAATAAGAAGATTCTGTCGCTCATTGCGATTGCTTCACCGATATCATGCGTTACTAGTACAGCTGTTTTTTGGAAATGCTTTAAGGTAGAGAATACAAGATCTTCTAATTTGAGCTTTGTTACATAATCCAATGCGGAAAATGGTTCATCTAGTAATAATAATTTAGGATCGGTTGCCAATGTTCGTATAAGAGCAACTCTTTGTCTCATTCCTCCTGAAAGCTGTTTAGGTAGTTGAGCTTCTACGTGACCTAGACCTATCTCGTGTAACAATTTTAATGCTTGTAATTCTAATTGTGGTTGTTTGGTCTTTTGTAATTTTAAACCTAAAATAATATTTTCTTTAATTGTCTTCCATGGAAACAAGTAATCTTGTTGAAGCATATAACCAATTTCATGCTTTTTCTCTGCGTAATTTACGTCACCATCTAAGGCTAGAGTTCCAAAAGTAGGTGACAATAATCCAGAAATGATAGAAAGTAAAGTTGTCTTTCCGCAGCCACTAGGACCTAGGAAAGAGATAAACTCACCTCTCTCTATCTCTAAAGACACGTTTTCAAGAGCCGTCAGTGCATCATTTTCTGAAAAATATACATGATGAACATGTTCTATTGTTAGAAAGCTCAATGGAAAGCCTCCTTACTTTGAAGCTTTTTTGGCAAAGTCAGTATTAACTAATGTTTTATATGCAACATCCTGAGGTAATTCACCAGCTTCATTCATAATATTTTTTAAATTGCTCCATTCTTCTTCATCCAGAATGGGATTAGTGGCAAAGGAATCTTGATTTTTGTACCGATCAACTACAGCAATAATCGTTTCTAAATCAGTATCTTCAAAGTAAGGTTTAATCACTTTGGCTATTTCACTGGCACTATGCTCTTCAACCCATGTCTGTGCTTCTTGAATGGCACGAGTGAATTTTCCAACAGTATCTTTGTCATCTTTTAGGTAACTGGATTTTGCCATATATGTCGTATAAGGTACTTTACCTGATTCTGTTCCAAATGAAGCAACAATGTGACCCTTCCCTTCTTTTTCAAAAATACTAGCTTGTGGCTCGAATAACTGAACAAAGTCTCCAGTACCAGATACAAAAGCATTTGGAATATTGGCGAAATCAACATTTTGAATAAGAGTCAAATCTTTTTGTGGGTTAATATTGTGTTTCTTTAATACAAATTCGCCTACCATTTGTGGCATTCCACCTTTTCTTTGGCCAAGAAACTCACTGCCTTTTAACATATCCCATGAGAAACTATCTAGTTTTTCTCTGGAAACTAAAAAGGTTCCATCAGTTTGAGTTAGCTGGGCAAAATTGATAACCGAGTCTTTTGAACCTTGGGCATGAACATAAATGGAGGTTTCTGATCCAACTAATGCGATGTCTGCACCATCGGATAATAGAGTAGTCATCGTTTTATCTCCACCCCAAGTAGTGGTTATTTGAACTTTTAAACCTTCATCTTCAAAAAAACCTTTTTCTAGAGCAACATATTGCGGTGCGTAAAATATAGAACGTGTTACTTCTGCTACTTTGACCGTTTTAATTTTTTCCTTTCCACATGCTACAATTAATGTAAACATGGATACAATAATTAAAATTGACATGCTTATTTTCAGCCATTTTTTCATTCAAGATCCTCCTAAAAACGTGTATTTATTCCCATAAAGGTTTAACATATCTTATGAAGCATTTAAAAAATGTGTGAATGCCTATAACAATTATGGAATTAAAGAAAGGGAAATAGAGCAATGAATATGGTAGATGGTACAATTGTTTCTTGTACTCCTTTCCCGTCTCCTCATCCAACAATTAAATTGTTTACAATTACCTATATTTCTGATGGCCTATGTGTTAAAGGATTATTAGCTGAACCGCAATGTGAAGAGAAATATGATGGGTTTTTATATTTACGTGGTGGTATTAAAAATGTAGGAAAAGTTCGTCCAGGGCGCATTATCCAATTTGCATCTCAAGGATTTATTGTATTTGCCCCTTTTTATCGTGGTAATCAAGGAGGAGAGGGACGAGAGGATTTTGTTGGAGCTGATCGACAAGATGCGATTGCAGCTTATAAAGTGTTAGAACATCATAAAAAAGTACGTGATATTCATGTTTTTGGATTTTCGCGTGGAGGTATAATGGCTTTATGGACAGCTATTCAGTGTCCAAGTGTTGCTTCATTAGTTACATGGGGTGGAGTATCAGATATTACGTTAACCTATGAAGAAAGAATTGATTTAAGACGGATGATGAAGAGGGTAATAGGGGGGCCACCTAGTAAGTATCCAGAGCGATATCAAGAGCGCACTCCTAACCAAAGAGTGAATGAAATTCAATGCCCCGTTTTAATCATACACGGTGTTTTAGATCAAAATGTTTCCGTTAAGCAGGCTTATCGATTAGAAGAAATTTTGCTAAAGCATAATAAGGTCGTAGAGAGTTGGTATTTTCCGCATTTTACCCACTTTTTTCCGCCGGAAATAAATCGTGAAACAGTGAAAAAGTTAACGAACTGGATGAAACAACATAATAAATGATGGTAAAATATATGTATAGAAAGGGGAGATGAAATATGGGTATGCCTCTAGAATTAAATACTATGATTGTTACAAAAGGAAAAGAAGAGCGTTTAAAAAGTAATGATTTTTCGTTAAAAAAGAATGGATACCGTTTATATCCTATAGAAATTCCTTTACCTGTGAAAAAAACAATGGATGGTGAAACATCGGGGACAGGTATTATAAAAAAAGTGGTATGGGAAAAGAATCATACAATTATTACATATGAACTAACTTCATTACATTCGGTAAACTAAAGAATAACAAAACGAATCATTTTGCCATGCTCAGAAATAAATCATTCCTTTTAGGAATCCATTTTGGTTTCTTGTAAGGATTGTTTTAGTTCTGTTGCATGGCTCCTTTTTGATTGAACAGAAACAGATAAAATCAAAAAGGATTTCATTACAACGAGAGGGGCCTTCATATGATGATGTTAGGAGTCTTAATTTTAGTTAGTATAGCTATTGTACTGTCTCGAACAAAAATGGTGAAAACTAAATCTACTATGGGTTTTATTTTTAGCACAGTTCTGATCATGTCTATCTTATTAGGAGGGTGTTCATCGACTACGGAATCAAGTTCTTCGTCTGAAGGCACGAAAAATGAACAATCCACTTCTTCTGATCAAAATCAAGAAAGTAAAGCACAAGAACCAATAAAGAATAACAAAGAAGAAAAAACGCCAGCTACTACAAGTCCTAGCTCTACTGAAACAAGAGATGGAACATTAGAAGTACATTTTGTTGATGTTGGACAAGGGGCCGCTCAAGTTATCATTACACCTAATAAAAAGGTAATGGTCATTGATGGTGGCAATAACGATGATGAAGATCTGATGGTTACTTATTTATCACAATTAGGTATAAAAAATGTTGATATCCTAATTGGAACGCATCCAGATGCTGATCATATTGGAGGAATTGATGCGATTATCGATTCCTTTACTATCGGAAAAGTATATATGCCGAGAATTCAAAGTAGTACTCAAACATTCGAATCTGTATTGCAATCGATCCAAAATAAAGGATTGAAAATTTCTACAGCAAAAGCAGGAATGAATCTGGATCTTGATTCAGCTGTCCAAGCAAAAATGATTGCACCTATCGATCATTCAACGGAAACAAATGAAATGAGTGCTGTCGTTAGATTATCATATGGTGAACAGTCTTTTCTATTCACAGGTGATGCCGGAATTGAATCTGAACAAAAAATTATTGCTTCAGGTGAAACGGTAAAATCAACTGTTTTATTAGTGGGTCATCATGGGAGTAAATATTCTACGGGAGAATCATTCGTCCAAGAAGTTCAGCCTACCTATGGTGTGATACAAGTAGGCAAAAATAATTATGGTCATCCAGAAGATGAAATATTGTCAAGATTAGCAAGCCATCATGTCAATATATATCGAACAGATACGGATGGAACGATTGTTTTTAAGACGGATGGAACAACTATGAAAGTGAATAAGAATGCTTGGAAGTATACTGGAACAACACAATCAAAGGGAAATACAACAACGGAAGTACCAAAAAATAATACGAATGTTACTACACCGATTACAGCGACAGCAAGCATAGATCAGCCTAATCCTGGTCAGAACGCATCTGTAACAGTATCGGTTAGAGTGGTCGATACGAATGGTAAACCTGTATCTAACGCAAATGTTAATTTGAAATTACATTATAAATCTACTGAAACAGAATATAGTGGTATAACAAATGAGAATGGCATCGCCATGATTCAATTTAGGACGGGTCGTGCGGCTAAAGGTTATACTGTAAACGGTGATATTACTGTTTCAGCTAATGGACAAACAACAAGTGCAAGTACAGCATTTACACCACAATAGGGAAGTGATGTTTTATGAAAGGCATTGTAGATCGTTTTGAGGGTAAGTTTGTTGTCATTGAAATAAACGGAGTTACTGAAGATATTTTAAAAGACTTAGTAGCTGATAATGTTTATGAAGGCGATGTCGTAGAGCTTATCGATAATAAATGGGTGAAAAATGAGCTGGCTACAGAAGAAAGAAGAAAATCGATAAAATCACTGATGAATCAACTATGGGAAGATGGTTAAATAATAGCTTATTTGAATAAGCATAAATAGAGGTTGAAGAAAGACCCGAAAATGGTTTCTCTTTTAAGAGAACTTTTTCGGGTCTTTCTGTTTTAATTCAATGTTAACATAGGTCTGATTAAAGGGATTTTTCATAGTTCTAAAGAACATTACGAATGTATAGGTCATTTAATCAAATGCCTATCAGGCTGTTTGCTAAAAGAATGCTATTAAAGAAGTGCAATGGATAACATTAGCATAAAAAGGTCAATTGGAGCGTAAGCTTGAGTTTTCTACGGAAGCATCGGAACTGGTGACCTCATAGGGGCACTATTTGAAAGTATGTAAAAACAGTCATCTAGTTTCATTATAAATTTTTTAAATAGTGTAAGATTTTTTGTTTTAAAACGTCTACTTCATGAAATGGATTGGGGGTGAATTATGAATTCACGAGATGTCATAGAAACATGGTTTCGATTGTATGAAAAAGATATTTCTCGATATTTAGCTTATTATACAGGAGGAACAGATATAGAGGATTTCGTTCAAGAAACATTTCTAAAAGCTTTATACTCATTAGACCAGTATCGAGCTTCCTCACATCCTAAAACATGGCTTATATCAATTGCGAGGAATGTTGCCAGAGATAGCTTTAGAAGAAATAGTAAACAACACTTATTTTTAAATTTTTCTAGAAAACAAAAAGAAGATAGAAGCGATAGTATTGAAGACCAATTATTAATAGATGAAGAGCAAAGACATTTATATCGTACGATAGTTAAACTAAAGGATTCGTATCGTGATGTTATATATGTAAAGGGTATTTTGGAAATGAAGAGTAGTGAATGTGCGGAAATATTAGGGTGGAGTACGAATAAAGTAGATGTGACCTTTTTTCGAGCGCTGAAAAAATTAAAAAAATTATTGGAGGAAGGACCTTATGAAAAGTAATAAAAGGAATGATGAATTACTCAATAATTTAAAGCAGCTTCCTCATTTTCAGCTTACTGATACAAAAAGGGACCATATATTGCAATCTATTAATGAAAAAAGGAAGCCTATAAGGAAAAGTAAAAGGTCTAGACCATTTGCGATATGGGTGACATCTTGTACGATCGTTTTACTATTCGTTTTTTCTACTGTATTCATGGGAAACTATGTGAAGCAGATAAAGCCGAAAGAATCACCGAAAAAGGAATTAATTTCTTCTAAAGGTGTATATTTTGATTTATTAGACCATGATGGACGGCTAGTTTACCCACAGGGGGTATTAGGGATACCTAATAAAGTTGGTATTCTCTTTAATGGTCTTGAATGGGTAGCGGAGGATTCGAGAAATATTGCGAAGATGTTCGTTTATGTATGGGGGGATTCAAGTCAATTGGTAAATAAGCCACTCAATATCGTAGCAAAGAATAGTAAAACGCATGAAGAAGTAGAGATATTGCCATTCGGTGGTCTATCACTACAAGGTAGTTTGTACGGAGAGGATGCCCACCTTTTAACAAGTTTTCGTTCCATTCCATATGCAGGAGATTGGATTTTCTTTTTTACGATAGATAACAAACCATTTGCTAACTTTTCTATTACAGTAAAGGAGCCCTATCCAAAGTCTAATAAGAGTATTATTTATCGTTCTAAAGAGGATTTTGTAGTGAATGATAAGAGAGAAGTACAGATTGAGGTGCATGATCGCAAGTTAAAGAAAACTCTTCCTGTTACAATCCTTTCAAAAGAAACAGGTGAAAAGAAAACCTTATATTTTACAGCAACAGATAATATAGATGAGACGGATTTAGCAGAAACAAGATTTTATTCTGGTGAATTACAATTCCCACACAAGGGTAAATGGTCGATTATCATTCAAAATGAAAAGGTAGTAGTTCATGTAAAGTAAGAGTATTTTTGAAGTGCAAATGAAATGATATACAATACAAAAAGTGTGTTCATAAGGGCGTCTTAAAGATGTCTCATCACTACTTGGACGCTCTTTTTATATTGCTAAGGGGAAATATTCCCTAGTTCAGTAGAAAAGCTCCAGTCTATATATTTGTAGACTGGAGCTTGCGCTTTTTTACCTATTATTGAATTGGGCCACCAAGCTCTTTGATTTCTGCAGAAACATTGGCAAATTTCTTGAAATTTTCGCGGAATTTAGTAGCTAATTCTTTTGCTTTTGTTTCATATGCTGCTTGATCACTCCATGTTTTATATGGTTGTAGAACGTCGTCTGGTACACCAGGAACATGTTGTGGGATTTCTAAACCGAAAATAGCATCTTTTTCCGTTTCAACAGTTGTTAAATCCCCTTCAAGTGCAGCTTGAATCATTGCGCGAGTATACGCTAGTTTCATGCGGCTACCTACACCATATTCTCCACCAGTCCAGCCTGTATTTACTAGGAATACATTAGCGTTATGCTCGTCAATTTTTTGACCAAGCATTTCAGCATATACTGTTGCAGGTAATGGTAAGAATGGTGATCCAAAGCAAGTAGAGAATGTTGCTTCTGGAGAAGTGATACCACGTTCAGTACCAGCTAGTTTACTAGTATATCCACTTAAGAAGTGATACATTGCTTGTTCTTTTGATAGCTTACTAATTGGAGGTAATACTCCAAATGCATCGGCAGTTAAAAAGATAATTGTATTTGGATGTCCTGCAACACTTGGTACGACGATATTATTCATAACATCGATTGGATATGCAGCACGAGTGTTTTCTGTTAATGTTTTATCTGAATAATCAGCGATTCTAGTGTGCTCGTCAACCACAACATTTTCTAATACTGAGCCAAAGCGAATCGCATCAAATATTTGTGGTTCTTTTTCTCTAGAAAGATCAATACATTTAGCATAGCATCCACCTTCAACATTGAATACACCATTTGAAGACCAGCCATGCTCATCATCGCCAATTAATTTACGGTTTGGATCGGCAGACAATGTTGTTTTACCAGTTCCAGAAAGTCCAAAGAATAATGCAACATCTCCTTCTTTTCCGACGTTAGCAGAACAATGCATAGAAAGGATGTTATTTTCAGGAAGAAGGTAGTTCATGATAGAGAATATAGATTTTTTCATTTCTCCAGCATATTCTGTTCCACCGATTAATACTGTTTTATACTCAAAAGAAATAATAATGAACGTTTCTGATTTCGTTCCATCAATAGTAGGATCTGCTTTAAAATTCGGTGCTGAAATAACCGTGAATTGCGCATCGTGATCCACTAATTCATCTTTAGTAGGACGAATGAATAATTGGTGTGCAAAAAGATTATGCCATGCATATTCATTTACTACTTGAATGGGTAGACGTGATTTTTTATCAGCTCCTGCAAAACCATTAAAAACAAATACTTCTTCTTTTTCTTTTAAATAAGAAATAACTTTATTATAAAGCTTTAAAAATACTTCTTGAGAAATTGGTTGGTTATTAACCCAATCAATTTTATCTTTAGTAGATGCTTCTTCAACGATATATTTATCTTTAGGAGAACGTCCAGTATATTTTCCAGTCTCAGCTTTAACAGCACCAGTAGATGTAAGTACTCCTTCATTACGAGTTAATACTTTTTCAACTAATTGTGGAACAGAAAGCTGAACAGAGACATTATTTCCTTCTAAGAGTTCATGTAGCTCATTTGAAATCTCTACCGTATTCATATAAGAAATACCTTCCTTTATCATTAATGTAATTTTTTTCTTAATAGTATAACATATTAAATAGTATAACACATTTGATTTATTAATCTATACTAATTTATTGAAAAATCACAAACAGTTCAAAAAATGCACGTTTTCATTAATGAATGTGTATTATTAGATTTCTTCCATCTTAATTTAAGTATAAAATATAAATTCAAAGAAAGTATGTTAGAATTTTCACATTTCATAAAACTTTCTATTATTACATATTCCCCAAGGTTTTATAAGGGTGAAAAGTTGACAAATATTATAGTTGTGTTATTATGTGTAAACGAACGGATTCTCTTATCCTGAGCTGGTGGAGGGACAGACCCGATGAAGCCCAGCAACCTGCTATATGTAAAATAATCACATATTTGATTATTTTTGTAGCAAAGGTGCTCAACTGATGCAAGGCATTGGTCCTTGAACGATAAGAGCGAAAGGCTGATGTACGTAAACAAGTACCCTTTCCTCACATCAAGGAGAGGTTTTTTTTATGGACAAAAAATCCTCTGAAAAACCTAAAGAAAGTTCCTGTGTCTAGGAAAATGAATTCCGTCAACAAAAGAGGGAAAAATGAATAGTATAACTATTCGAGAAAGCCTCTACCAAATTTGAGGAGGGTAATTTGATGTCTAAGAAACGTCGACTTTTTACTTCAGAGTCAGTAACTGAAGGACATCCAGATAAGATTTGTGACCAAATATCAGATTCCATTCTGGATGAAATACTAAAAAAAGATGCAAATGCACGAGTAGCTTGTGAAACATCTGTTACAACAGGACTTGTGTTAGTTGCTGGAGAAATAACAACATCTACTTATGTAGATATTCCTAAGATTGTAAGAGAAACAATTAAAGGAATTGGCTATACTAGAGCAAAATATGGTTTTGACGCTGAAACTTGTGCAGTGTTAACTTCTATAGATGAACAATCTGCTGATATCGCTGCAGGTGTTGATAAAGCGTTAGAAGCAAGAGAAGGACAAATGACAGAAGAAGAAATTGAAGCCATTGGTGCAGGAGACCAAGGATTAATGTTTGGTTTTGCGTGTAATGAAACAAAAGAACTTATGCCTTTACCTATTTCATTAGCGCATAAATTAGCACGTCGTTTAACGGAAGTTCGTAAAAATGGAACTCTTGGCTACTTACGTCCAGATGGTAAAACACAGGTTACAATTGAATATGATGAAAATAATCAGCCAGTTAGAGTTGATACAATTGTTATTTCTACTCAACATGACCCAGAAATAACTCTTGAACAAATTCAAAAAGATTTGAAAGAGCTTGTTATTAATCAAGTAGTTCCAGCAGAATTAATTGATGAGAACACGAAATACTTTATTAATCCTACTGGCCGTTTTGTTATTGGTGGTCCTCAAGGTGATGCTGGATTAACAGGTCGTAAAATAATTGTAGATACGTATGGCGGTTATGCACGTCATGGTGGTGGAGCATTCTCTGGTAAGGATCCAACAAAAGTAGATAGATCTGCAGCTTATGCCGCGCGTTATGTTGCTAAAAATATCGTTGCTGCTGGATTGGCAGATAAAGCAGAAGTTCAATTAGCATATGCTATTGGCGTTGCTAAACCTGTTTCCATTGCAGTAGATACTTTTGGTACTGGTAAGGTTGATGAAGATGTATTAGTAGATGTAGTAAGTAATCATTTTGACCTTCGTCCTGCAGGAATTATTAAAATGTTAGATCTACGTAAACCAATATATAAAGGTACAGCAGCATACGGTCATTTTGGTCGTACAGATATTGACCTTCCTTGGGAACGTACAGATAAAGCAGAAGAGTTGAAAGCAGCAGCTCTAAAAGCATAATAAAAAAGAGAGCATTTAGTTATGAATGCTCTCTTTTTGTATTTCATTCGTATATATAAATGGAACAATAACGTATTTTCTAGATCTAGTGCCTACCATGCTAAAGAGTAACCTTCTAACAGACTTGTTTTACTTTTGGTTGCTCCTTAAATAAGTTCCTTACTTTTTTTGTAGAGATTTATAGTATTGTCCTTTTTCTACATATTGACGTCTTATTCTTTGCATATCGGCAATGTCTGCTTCATTTAATTCTCGTACGACTTTTGCAGGTCTCCCGAAAGCTAAAGTATTAGGAGGAATGACTTTTCCTTGAGGTACTAGGCTTCCAGCACCGATGAATGCTCCTTCGCCAATTACTGCTTCATCTAAAATAGTAGAACCCATTCCGACTAAAGCGCCCTCTTTGACAATACAGCTATGGAGGATAACGCTATGTCCAATTGTTACGTCATCTTCAATAATTAATGGGTTATTGGGACTTTGATGAAGTACAGAATTATCTTGAACACTCACTCTTTTTCCAATAATTGTAGGAGCAACGTCTCCTCTAATAACGGTGTTAAACCATATATTTGATTTCTCGCCAATCTTTACATCACCAGTTACAACAGCATAGTCAGCAATAAAAACGCTTTCATCTATCTCTGGTTTTTTTTCATGAAATGGATAAACTAACATTACATACACTCCCCATGTGAAATTGACCTTTTTAAAGAATTCTATATAATAGTTTAAACGGAAAGGTACTTGATGTACAATTTCTTTTATTTAATGAATAGATTGATTTAAAATGTAAATAGACTATTTTGTAAATAATGTGATATTTTCTATACGTTAAAAGTGAGTATAATAAAGGAAATAAATATCCAAATGCGATTTAAAGAAGATATCAAACGTATTGAGTGTTTCATTAAAAAGAAAAAAGTTTTGGACCTAGAAGACTGTCTAGCTCCAGCATGATTAGCCCTTCATGGTTATAAGCCATTTTGTTTAGGAGATTGCTAAATAGCTTCGATAACGATTTGTCTTTTTCTGTAGGGGCTGACCAAGTCGCTTAGGCGCTTGTGCTTTTCTTGCTGTAAGAAATAACAGTAATGATCTTTTTTAGGAGGGTACATCATGTATAAATGGGAAGCCGAAGGGGATGCAAAGGCAGTTATAGTCATAGTTCATGGAGCTATGGAACATCAAGGGAGATATAGATGGTTAATTGAAATGTGGCGTTCTGAAGGCTACCATGTCATTATGGGGGATTTGCCTGGACAAGGATTAACGACTAGAGCTAGAAGAGGACATATTAACTCTTTTGAAGAATATTTAATAGAAGTGAAGGATTGGATTCAAGAAGCCTATCAGTATCATTTGCCAATCTTTTTACTTGGACATAGTATGGGTGGGTTGATAGCAGTTCGTTTGTTACAAGAAGCGGAAGTTAATATCGCGGGAATAATTTTGTCTTCACCTTGCTTAGGTGTTCTCATGTCACCGCCAAAAGGAGTACAAGCCGCATCTGCTTTATTAAATATTGCTTATCCTAAATTTAAGGCCACTACAGGTATTACCATTGATATGGTAACAAGAGATCCTGAAATACGGGAATCGAGCATGAATGATTCCTTGTATATTACGAAAGTATCTGTTCGCTGGTATCATGAATTGCTAGTAAATATTAAAGAAGCATTTGAAAATATACCGGAATTGGGTGATGTTCCAGTTTTATTAATGCAAGCTGGAGAAGACAAGATAGTAGATAAGATTGCCGTAAAAGAATGGTTCAATTATTTATTGGTTAGTGAAAAACAATACAAAGAATGGCATGGTTTATATCATGAAATATTTAGTGAGCCAGAGAAAGAAGAAGTATTTTATTACGCTGAGTCTTTTGTGAAAAATCGACTTAGAAATCTGGGTTATGTAGTATAAAAGAGGAGGAATTGGATTTGGGAATTCCAACTACACCATTAAAATTGATGAACAAAGTCTATAAAGATGTTTTTCCAGTAGTGCAAAAAGAACTTCACTTTTGGAAAAGTGAAGCGATGCGTATTCCAGATCCAGAACTACGAAAACAAGCTCTTGATAGTATAGAAAATAAAGATTTCCATTGTGAGGGAGGAGCCATTCTCTCTCTACTCGCTGAAGATAAAAAAAATGACGCTATTACTTTTATTGTCGCATATCAAACCATCAGTGATTATTTAGATAATTTATGTGACCGAAGTACGTCATTAGATGATAAGGATTTTGCAGCTCTTCATGAAGCGATGATTCATTCATTGAAAAGGGAGAGTGAAAAAACCAATTATTATCGTTTACGTAAAGAACAAGATGATGGAGGTTATTTACATAAACTTGTCAGTACATGTCAGTCTTTTTTGAGAAAGCTAGATCATTATGATAAAATTGCTTCCAATCTATTGGAACTTTGTCAATACTATTCTGATCTACAAGTGCATAAGCATGTCCAAAAAAGTGAGCGTGTAGAGCGTCTTCAGAAATGGTTTTCCGTTTATGAAGATCAACTTCCTGAAATGTCTTGGTATGAGTTTTCCGCGTGTTCAGGATCTACGTTAGGAATATTTTGTCTTATATCCTATGCGCTGAGAGATGATTTTAAAGTAGAACATGCAGAGCAAATAAGAAATGGATATTTTCCATATATACAAGGTTTACATATATTACTTGATTATTTCATTGATCAGCAAGAAGATCTCGATGGAGGAGATTTAAACTTCTGCTTTTATTATGGAAATAATCAAGAACTCTTTTCAAGAATGTCTCATTTTATTTCAAAAGCAGAGGAATACTTAGATCGACTTCCTCATAAACAATTTCATAAGCTCATTCACAGAGGGTTATTAGGGTTATATTTATCAGATGAAAAAGTTGAGGAGCTAAAGGAAACGAAAGTATTAGCGAAAAAAATGGTTAAACTAGGTGGAAAACAATCTCGCTTTTTTTATGTGAATGCTAAGATTTATCGTAGAATAAAAAAAATAATTCCAGAGAAGTTTGTTACTGCATTATCTAGATAACCGAAATATACTTATATAAAAATATTAAAGGACTTTGTATTTAACATAAAATTCAAAGTCCTTTAGTGTTTTTTATGAAAACGAAACTTTCATTGTAAGTAGAAAGATAAAGTATATAATTAAATATATAGATATAATATATTGGTTGAAGTGCATTGTTCAAATACAAACGATGATGCATTTTTGTGAAGAAGAGAACAGATCCCCTTCATCACAAATACGCTTCAAAACATTTGATGGTCGGTTGCTCACATGTGAAGTCTGGGCTTCTATGATTGATTATTATGGTGAAAAAGCCATGCTAGGTTTTGTTCATGATATCACAGAAATAAAAAAGGCTGAACAGCAGCAAAAAGAGCCAAATAAATTGTTATTAAACCTTTCTCAATTAGATGGGCTAACTAATATTCCTAATAGACGTTATTTTAATGATATATTAGATCGAGAATGGAAAGCTGCTATTACAGTTCAAAGTAATCTTTCATTAATCATGATAGATATCGATTATTTTAAACTGTACAATGGTCATTATGGTCACAATTAAGGTGATAGTTGTTTGAAAATAGTTGCAGAAAAGATAAAAGATTCAATCAAACGTCCGAGAGATTTTGTAGCGAGGTATGGTGGGGAAGAATTCGTCATAGTTTTACCCGAAACCGATCAAATAGGCGCATTGGCTGTCGCTGAGCGTGTGCGATCAAGTATTTTTCAATTAGAGCTTCCTCATGAATCATCATTGCATACACCGGCGATTGTTACTGTGAGTGTAGGAGTAGCAACAATGATACTAAATCTAAATGTAAGCTCGGATCTTCTCATACAATTTGCGGATAAAGCATTATATCAATCGAAACAACAGGGGAGAAATCGTGTTTCATGTTATGTAGATAAGGAATAATGAATGGGCTGTATCAATAAAGAGTTCACGTCTTTGTTGATACAGCCCTATTTTATTAAATTAAAAGCTTGCAGGTTACGCTACGTCACCGTTTAAACTTGATTTAGCATAATATTCAGTAAACATGTATAGGTTGTATCAAAATAGAAAAGGAGAAATAAAATGAATGCAATTGCTTGGAGTATTGTAGCTTGCGAGATACTGTTTTGGGTGTTTATTATAATAGGATTAATAACTAGATATATTGTAAAACAAGAGAAACTAGGTTTAGTTCTTTTGGCAATGACACCTGTTGTTGATGTGCTATTACTGGTTATTACCGGGGTAGATTTGTATATGGGCGCAACCGCAACAAAGGCGCATGCTATTGCAGCCGTATATATCGGTATATCCATTGCGTTCGGTAAAAGCATGATTCAGTGGGCAGATGAAAGATTTCAATATTACATAGTAAAGCAAGGAGAAAAACCTATCAAAAGGGTCGGGCTTGATTATGCCAAATATTATTTTAAAAGCCGGCTAAGACATCTTTTAGCGTATTGCATCGGAACTGGATTATTACTGGGGATCATATTTTTTGTAAATGATCCAACAAGAACGGAGGCATTATCATCTATTTTCAAATTGTGGTCGTTAGTATTAGGCATCGATCTTATAATAAGTATAAGTTATTTCATTTGGAGAAAATAAGCCATGTTTCTAAAAAAGGATTGATCCACCATTTTATTGTATCGTTAGTTGGAAGTAGCTTCTTCAATTAACAGATGCGTTAACTTTGGAGCAGAACTGATACTAGTTGGTTCTTTTTTGTTGGACAAACGGGGCAATTTAGCTTCAGAAGCATATCTAGTATAATATGTGAGATTCAATGCTTAGGAGGAATCAGTAATGACTTGGTTGCAAGGCGATCTTTTCTAAGAAATCAGTTGTTGGAGTTAAAAGAACATAAAGCGAGAATGCATTTTACGATAAATAAAAAGAATCCATTTTGAAAAAAAGATTTATCAAAATGGATTCTTATATTGTAGTAATAAGAATGATTTTTATAAAAAAGATGGATCATTTTCTACCTTCGTTGTTAAACAATTGTGCCCTTTAATGGATTAATCAATTATTAACTATATTGTTAAAAGATGATGTAATGTAACTCTTTAGTTAAATCTTCAGGTAATCTTCATCTAGGAGCCAACTTTTTCACAAGAGTATTGTCGAAATAAGAAGCCATTAATAAGGAGCTTCCTTCGCCTGTTGATTAGTAAATTCAAACAGGTAGATATCCATCTAATACCAAACTCTATAAATTATAACTCTTTTAAAACAACCTCTTATT
>NZ_CAPG01000081.1:0-1213 GCF_000321185.1 Bacillus sp. AP8 | reverse complement strand
TTCCATATACAAACCGAAATTAAATGGGGCCTTAGCTCAGCTGGGAGAGCGCCTGCCTTGCACGCAGGAGGTCAGCGGTTCGATCCCGCTAGGCTCCACCATTAAACTAAAAGACTTTATTTTTGGCGGCGTAGCTCAGCTGGCTAGAGCGTACGGTTCATACCCGTGAGGTCGTGGGTTCGACTCCCTCCGCCGCTACCAAAAAATAAAGGACCTTTAGCTCAGTTGGTTAGAGCAGACGGCTCATAACCGTCCGGTCGTAGGTTCGAGTCCTACAAGGTCCACCACATATTTTAATACGGAGGTATACCCAAGTTCGGCTGAAGGGATCGGTCTTGAAAACCGACAGGGGCTTAACGGCTCGCGGGGGTTCGAATCCCTCTACCTCCTCCATAATTTTCAAAAAACAAATAGTCACATTCACATCGTCGCGGGGTGGAGCAGTCTGGTAGCTCGTCGGGCTCATAACCCGAAGGTCGCAGGTTCAAATCCTGTCCCCGCAATCAGTAAGGTCCCGTGGTGTAGCGGTTAACATGCCTGCCTGTCACGCAGGAGATCGCGGGTTCGATTCCCGTCGGGACCGCCATTTAAATAATTTGGTATGGCTCAGTAGCTCAGTCGGTAGAGCAAAGGACTGAAAATCCTTGTGTCGGCGGTTCGATTCCGTCCTGAGCCACCATTAAGAAAAAATAACGGCGATTGTGGCGAAGTGGTTAACGCATCGGATTGTGGTTCCGACATTCGTGGGTTCGATTCCCATCAGTCGCCCCATAATTAGAATGCGGGTGTAGTTTAGTGGTAAAACCTCAGCCTTCCAAGCTGATGATGAGGGTTCGATTCCCTTCACCCGCTCCAAAAAATGGGCCTATAGCTCAGCTGGTTAGAGCGCACGCCTGATAAGCGTGAGGTCGGTGGTTCGAGTCCACTTAGGCCCACCATGTATACGTTCCGCAGTAGCTCAGTGGTAGAGCACTCGGCTGTTAACCGAGCGGTCGTAGGTTCGAATCCTACCTGCGGAGCCATTTTTATGTAATGGGGAAGTACTCAAGAGGCTGAAGAGGCGCCCCTGCTAAGGGTGTAGGTCGGGTAACCGGCGCGAGGGTTCAAATCCCTCCTTCTCCGCCACATCATTTTATTAAGGCCCGTTGGTCAAGCGGTTAAGACACCGCCCTTTCACGGCGGTAACACGGGTTCGAATCCCGTACGGGTCATA